>NZ_JBSFNM010000010.1:0-209342 GCF_053587085.1 Kitasatospora sp. NPDC003701 | reverse complement strand
GTTGACTTTTGGCACGCTGTTGAGTTCTCAAGGAACGGACACTTCCTTCGGACCGCCTTCCAGCGGGCCCTCCGGGCGCTTCGTTCTTTCGTGTTCTCAGCTTACCAGATGTTTTCCGCTCCGTTTCCGGCGCTTCGTTCATCCAACTCGCTGGTGTCTTCTGCGGCTTGACGCCCCGTCCGACGTTTCAAACTCTAGCCGATCCCCGCCCCGAAAGGCGAATCCAGCCGCAACCCATATAAACGGACATGCCGAATACAGCGTGAGCGGCGCCGTCGAAAAGAGATCGGGGCACAGCCCGGCCAGAACCGGAAAGTGGTGTTTCTAGGGATTGGCTGCCCCGGGACCGTCCGCGCAGATACGTGTCCGGTGCTCCCAGCCAGGCAGCTCGAAGAACACTAGACCTGTCAGGAGGACGAGTCAAGTGCCGCTCCCGGCTCCGGGAGCACCGGGAGGTTCTCGTCGGCCGGCAGCTGGAACGCCAGGACGGCGACGTCGTCGTCGTGCTCCGAGGTGACGCCCATGGCCCTGAGCAGGCGGGCGCAGATCACCTCGGGTGCGCCCGCGGCTCCGGCGAGCGTGCGGGCGAGCAGGTCGAGGCCCTGGTCGATGTCCTCGTCCCGGCGCTCCACCAGACCATCCGTATAGAGGACGCCGGTGGTGCCGGGGAGCAGGCGCAGGGTGTGGGAGAGGTGGACCCCGCCCCCCGTGCCCAGCGGCGGGCCGTTCTGTTCCTCACTGCGCAGGACGGTGCCGTCGGGGCAGCGCAGCAGCATCGGCAGGTGGCCGGCGGAGGCGTAGGTGAGGGCGTGGCGCCGAGGGTCCCAGACCGCGTAGGTGCAGGTGGCGATCTGGTTGGCGTCGATCTCCATGGCGAGGCCGTCGAGCAGGCGCATCACCTCGTGCGGTGGCAGGTCGAGGCGGGCGTAGGCCCGGACGGCGGTGCGGAGCTGCCCCATCACGGCGGCGGCGCGCAGACCTCGGCCCATCACGTCGCCGATGACCAGCGCGGTGCGGCCGCCGTCGATGGCGATGACGTCGTACCAGTCGCCACCGACCGCGGCCTCGGCTCCGCCGGGCTGGTAGGTGGCGGCGACCCGGAGGTCGGCGGGCTGGTCGAGCTTCTGGGGGAGCAGGCTCCGCTGGAGGGTGACGGCGGCCTCGCGCTGGCGGCGTTCGGCCTCGCGCAGCCGGGTGGCGGCGAGCACCTGGTCGGTGACCTCGGCGGCGAAGATGAGGACGCCGGCGGGCAGCCCGTCCCTCGGTTCCTCGCCCTCGCCCGGCTCGGACCGGACCTCGGCCCGGTTCTCGCGCCGGCCCTCGGCCCTGCTTTCGGCCCGGTTCTCGGCCCGGCTCTCATGGCGGCTGAGCGGGACGCAGGAGACGTTGTAGTAGCGGTTGCCGGTGAGCCCGAGGATGCAGCGCGCTTTGACGCTGCGCGGACTGCCGCCGCGGATGACCTGGTCCATCAGCGGCAGGACGCCCATCGTGCCGAGTTCGGGCAGCGCCTCGCAGGCGGGCAGGCCAGTGGGCCGGTCGCCGAAGAGCTCGCGGTAGGCGCGGTTGGCGTAGCCGAGCTGGTGCAGCGGGCCGTAGGTGACGGCGACCGGGGCGGGGATGCGGTTCAGCACCTCCCGCAGGTCCTGGGGCCGCTGCGGGTCGAGCACCTCGGTCGGGCTGACGAGGCTGGTGGGGTCGCGGGGGCTGGGGACCACGACGCCGTCGCCGGACGGTGCGCCCTGGTCGGTGCCGCTCCCGGTCGGTGGGGCGGTCCGCCAAGGGGCTCCGGTGAGCCGGGCGCTCCAGCGCATGAGGTTCAAACGACGGCCGCTTCCTCGTTTTCCAGGCATATCATCACTTTTTGTGTGCGGACTGGCACACCGGGTAATGACTCGGTCGGGCCGATCCTGTCAGGCGGAGGCCCGATTCCGGAAGTCGCGCGCGCCAGGCGCGGCCGTCTTGTCGGTCACGGCGGGGCTGCCGTCACGTCGGCCGGTCGTCCGTGGTCCCCTTGCCGAACCCGGCCTCGAACTCCGAGCGGGGGTGCTCCAGCGTCCCGAGCGAGACCACCTCCCGGGAGAACAGGCCGCCCAGCACCCAGTCCATCAGCACCCGCACCCGCCGGTCGGCGCTCGGCAGCCGGCGCAGGTGCCGGGCCCGGTGCAGCCACCAGGCGCGCCGGCCGGTGAGCCGCCCGCCGCGGCTCGTGTGGGCGACGGCGCGGCCCAGCCCCAGCGAGGTCGAGCAGGCGGGGCGGTCCGGCCGGTACTCGACGATGCCCTCGGCGCGGGGGCCGCCGTCCAGCGCGACGAGGACATTGGCGGCGAGCAGCTCGGCCTGGGCGAAGGCGTGCTGGGCGTTGGGCGCGCAGGGCGCCCCGTCCGCGTGCGGGTCCGGGACGGCGGCGCAGTCCCCGGCGGCCCAGACCCCGGGCAGCGCCCGCCCGTCCGGGCCGACCGCCTGGAGGGTGGCCAGACAGCGGATCCGACCGGTGGTGTCCAGCGGCAGGTCGGTGTCGCGCAGCAGCGGGGACGGCCGCACCCCGGCCGTCCAGACCAGGGTCCGGGCGGCGAACCGGCTGCCGTCGGAGAGCAGCACGACCCGGCCGGCGGCCGACTCCAGCCGGGTGCGCAGCCGGACGTCGACGCTGCGCTCGCGCAGCTGGGCCAGGGTGTGCGCGGCCAGTTCGGGCGACTCCTCCGCGAGGATCCGGTCGGTGGCCTCGACCAGCACCCAACGCAGGTCCTCGGGGCTGATGTTGTGGTAGCCGCGGACCGCCGTCCGGGCCATGTCCTCCAGCTCCGCGAGCGCGCCGACGCCGGCGTAGCCGGCCCCGACGAAGACGAAGGTGAGCGCCGCCTGGCGCAGGGCCGGGTCGCGGGTGGCGGAGGCGAGGTCGAGCTGCTCCAGGACGTGATTGCGCAGGCCCACCGCCTCGCCGACGGTGGAGAAGCCCAGGCCGTGCTCGGCCAGGCCGGGCACCGGCGCCGTCCGGGAGACCGAGCCGGGGGCCACCACCAGGACGTCGTAGTCGAGCTCGACCGGGGCGGGCGGTTCGCCGTGGGCGGCGGCGTCGGCCCAGGCGCGGCGGGTGGCGTGCTCGATCCGGGTGATCCGGGCGGTGAGCACCCGGCAGTCGGGCAGCGCCCGGCGCAGCGGGACGACCACGTGCCGGGGGTCGATCGAGCCGGCCGCGACCTCGGCGAGCAGCGGGTGGTACGTCAGGTAGGACTGCGGTTCGACCACGGTGATCTCCGCCTCGCCCCGGTGCAGCCGTTCGCGCAGGCCGCGCTGGAGGTGCAGCGCCGTGGACATCCCGGCGCAGCCGCCGCCGACGATCAGAATTCTGATGGCGAACCTCCTGCCGATGCGACCTTCCCCCGGCCCTCGGCCGGGGGTACCCCCCACCACGCCCTCAATGAAGGACCGTCGGGGGGCCTCTTGTCCACAGTCCGTGCCGGGTCGGTTGGGGCAGGAGTTGCCGCGTGGTGCCAGATGTGCTGCCTGGGTGACTTTCTGACGCACTTTCGGCTTCGAACGGGCGTGAACTATGGTCGGATTGTGCGTCGGGGCGGCCATCGCCATGACAACTGGTGGCGACGCACCGTGGAGCGGCCATTACGGCCTGTTCCAGCGTTGGCCCGAGAACCCGACTGCGGGACCGTGTTCCGGGGAAGGGTAGTTCCCGGACGAGGCCCCGTACGGTGCCGACGCGCCGAGCCGGATGCGCGACCCCGGCCCGGTGGCACCGGCCACGGCGGAGTCCGTGTGGCCGAGCGCGCGCGGTCCTCGTGCGTGTGCGGTCATGGCGCCACCCGGGCGCGGCGAGCGACACAACCGGCTACGAGCGATGGGTCATCGGGTCATTTCTGACAGACGGAGCTGCACCGGGGGGTGCAGGGGCGGGCGACGGCAGGGTCCGGGATCGGGCACCTGCGGGGGAGAGTTGGGATGATGGAGCAGGAGCGACTGTTGGGCCGGGCGGCTGTACCGCGCATCGGCCAGGGCGTGGTGCCGGAGCAACGCAGCCCCACGGACCTGCCACCGCAGGCCGGGGTGGCGTACGCGGCGATCCCCTACCCGGCCGAGCCGCCGCAGGGCGGAGGCGGGCCCGTGTCCGGCGCCCGGTTGCGGGTGGACGCCCGGCGGAACCTGGAGAGCGTGCTGCGCGCGGCCCGCGAGGTGTTCGGCGAGTTCGGCTACGGCGCGCCGATGGAGGAGGTCGCCCGCCGGGCCGGGGTCGGGGTGGGCACCGTGTACCGCCGCTTCCCGAGCAAGGAGGTGCTGGTCCAGCGGATCGCCGCCGAGGAGGTGGCCTGGCTGACGACCCAGGCGCGCGAGTCGCTGTACGGCGGTGGCGGTGCCTGGGAGTCGCTGGCCGGCTACCTGGCCCGGGCGGTGAGCACGGGCGCCGGGCGGCTGCTGCCGCCGGAGGCCTTCCGGTACGCGGAGGAGCTGGGCCGGGTGCCCGAGCAGCGCTCGGTCGATCCGGCCGGGGCGGGCGGCCTCCTCGGCGGCCGGTTCGATCCGCGCCATGCCGGACAGCTGCCGGACGGCGGCGGCGAACCGGCGGCCGACGCGGACCCGCGGCTGCTGCTGCAACTGCTCGCCGCCCTGGTGGCCCGCGCGGGTGCGGCCGGGGAACTGCGGCCGGGGGTGACGGTCGCGGACGTGGTGCTGGTGCTGACCGCCTCGGTGCCGGTGCACGCCGCGCGCACCGCACCGGGGGCGGACCCGTACACGGCGCCGGTGTCGGCCGCGTTCGGCGGTTCGTATCCGGCGTCGGGTGGTCAGCAGACGGACGGTCAACCTGTCGAAGGCCCGGCCGACCGGCTGCTGCGGATCCTGCTGGACGGGCTCCGGGCGCGCTGATCCCGGGCGCACGGGTGGCCGCTACCCCTCGCGGGAGCGGGAGTTGGGCGTCGGACCGGCGCGGGCGGACCGGCCGCGCGCCCGGTGCGGCCGCCGCCGCACCGGTTCACCGGACCGGGCCGAACACATCCGCGACGGCCCCTCGGAAGAGTGGGTCGCGGCGGTCCGGCTACCGCCCAACTCTGCGCTATGCCATCCTTTGCCCGTGGTTGGAGCCAATGTCCCGATGCGCGCCGTTCGCGCGCCCTCGGCGCCGTACAGCGGAGAATCGTGCGCTCACGCACTCCCGCACGCTCTGCCGCACTACGGGGGCTGTCGTGGAATCTGGGGTCCGTTGTGAGCGCCGAGGAACAGAACGACTACGGCTACGGCCTCGACTTCGGCCGCTTCGGCCCGGGCGGACCGAACGGCGGGACGAACGGCCCGGACGGGGGTTCCGGTGCGCCGGAGCACCTGTCGGGCCAGCTCCCGGGGCAGGCGCCCGGTCCGGTGCCGGGTGTGTCGGGGCAGGTGCCTGACCAGGCCGGGATGCCCAGCCGCGAGACCCTCTCCGCCTCCGACGCGCTCCCGTCCACCCGCGTCCCCGGCCAGGCCCCGGCCGGCCGCGGCGGGGTGGCCCCCGAGGCGTTCGTCGGCGGCGGCGCCCCGGCCCGCCCGACCGTCCCGGCCCCCGCCGACCCGGTGGACGGCGAGCGCCCGGCCTCCGACGCCGAGTTGACCGCCCGGGTGCGGGCCGGCGACGACGCCGCGTACGAGGAGATCTACCGCCGGCACGCCGACTCGGTGCGCCGCTACGCCCGGACCTGCTGCCGGGACAGCTTCACCGCCGAGGACCTGGCCGGCGAGGTGTTCGCCCGCACCCTGCAGGCGCTGAAGGCGGGCAAGGGCCCGGAGTTCGCCGTCCGGGCCTATCTGCTGACCGCCGTCCGCAACGTCGCCGCCGCCTGGACCCGCAGCGAGCGGCGCGAACAACTCGTCGACGACTTCAGCACGTTCGCGCAGACCTCGGCCGCCACCGTCGATCTCGACCTGGCCGACCCGGGCGCCGATGCCTGGGCGATGGCGCTGGCCGACCAGCGCATGGTGATGCAGGCCTACGCCGAACTGCCCGAGGACGACCGGGTGGTGCTCTGGCACACCGAGGTCGAGCGGGAGTCCCCCAAGACCGTCGCGGTGATGCTCGGCAAGACCGCCAACGCCACCGCCGTCCAGGCGCACCGGGCCCGCGACCGGCTGGCCGCGGCCTTCCTGCAGGCCCACGTCTCGGGCAGCCAGGCCCGGGCCTGCGAGGCGTACGCCAACCGGCTCGGCGCCTACGCGCGCGGATCGCTGCGCAAGCGGGCGTCGGCGGAGGTCGGCCGGCACCTGCAGGAGTGCGACCGGTGCACGGCCGCCTGCCTGGAACTGTCCGAGATCAACCACGGCCTGCGGGCGCTGCTGCCCGGCGGCGTGCTGGTCTGGGTCGGCGTGGGCGGCTTCAGCGCCGCCGCTGCCGCCGTGGGCGGCGCGGCGGCGGTCGGCGGCGCGGCCGCGGGGACGGTGGCCGCCGCCTCGGGCGGCGCGGCCACCGGGACCACGGGCGCGTCGGCCGGGGCGGCGGCCGGCTCCGCCGGTGGTGCGGCAGGCGGTGCAGCGGGTGGTGCGGCGGGCGGGGGTGCGGCGGGCGGGAGCGGTGGTGCCGGTGCGGCGGCGGGCGAGGGCCTGGGCATGGCGGCCAAGGCCGGGATCGCCGCCGCGGTCGCGGTGGCCGCGGCGGCCGTCGCCGCCTACGCGCTGACCGGCGCGCCCGAGCCGAAGCCCCCGCTGGCCGCTCCGCCGGCCTCCTCCCCGGCCGTGCCCGCGCCGCCGCCGGTGGCCCCCGCCCCGAGCGCGGCGCCGAGCACCCCCGATCCGGTGCCGGTGGAGGCGCCCGCACCGAGCCCCTCCGCCACGCCGTCGCCCTCCCCCTCCCCCTCCGCCACGCCGCGCCCGGCGCCGAAGGTCGTGCCGCCGCCCGCGCCGAGCAGTCCGGCCGCGTCCTCCCCGGCGCCGGCCGCACCGCCCGCGGCGCCCTCGCCGCGGCCGACCGGACCGCCGCTGCCACCGGTGCCACCGCTGCCCGTGGTGCCGACCCCAACGGTGCCCGCCGTGCCCACGCCCGAGGTGCCGGCGCCGCCCACCCCGACTCCCCCGCCGGTGCCGACCCCGACCGTCACCCCGCCGGCCCCGACCGACTTCTGGGCCGACGACCTGCCCGTGCTGAAGCCCGGGAACAACCGGGTACCGCCGCCGACCCCGAGCATCCGGCAGCGGGGCAGCGACTGGTTCTGGCAGCGCGACAGCGTCTCGATCGGCGGCACCCGCCGGGCCCACGGCATCACCGTGCACGCGCCCGCGACCACGGTGATCGACCTCAACCGCAGCTGCACGTCCTTCGACGCGGTGGCCGGGGTGGACGACCTCACCGCCTCGGTCGGCGGCGTGGTCTTCTCGGTGCAGGGCGGCGACGGCCGCACCCTGTGGCGGTCGCCCGCCCTGGCCACCGGGGACGACGCGGTGCGGGTGCGGGTACCGCTGGCCGGGCAGACGTCGATCCGGCTGGTGGTCACCCCGGCGCACGGCATCTGGTCGGCGCTGAACGTGGCCGACTGGGCCGAGGCCCGCTTCAGGTGCGTCTGAAGCGGGCCTCGGGGGGCTCCGGTCGCGGAGCTGTGCGGACCGGACGGCGCAGCGGCGGTGCGGGTCCGGCCGCGTAGGCGCGGGTGCGCGTCAGCCGGCGGTGCGGGTCGGCCGGCGGTGCGGGTCAGACGGCGCAGGAGCCGTCCGCGCAGGCCTCGCCGGCCGGGACGACCGGCACCGGCGCGGGCCGGCGCTCACCGATCTCGTCGGCGACCTGCTCCAGCACCTTGCGGAAGGTCTCGGCCTCCTGGCCGCCCTGGACGGCCCACTTGCCCTCGAAGACGAAGGTCGGCACGGCGGTGATGCCCAGCTCGCGGGCCTCGGCCAGCTGCGCGTTCACCTCGGCGACGCCCTCGTCGCCCGCGAGGTAGGCCGCCGCCCGGTCGCGGTCCAGGCCGGCGGCCGCGGCCACCTCGGTCAGCGCGGCCCGGTCGCCGACGTCCACCCCGTCGCTGAAGTGCGCCTTGAGCAGCGCCTCCTTCAGCCGGCCCTGCACCGCCGCGCCGTACTCGGTCTCGGCGAGGTGGAGCAGCCGGTGGCCGAGGAAGGTGTTCGCGTGCAGGGCGGCGTCGAAGTCGTAGTCGATGCCCTCGGTGCGGCCCAGCTCGGCCACCCGGGCGTCCATCGCGACGGACTGCGGGCCGTAGCGCTCGGCCAGCCACGCGCGGTGCGGGCTCGCGGCCGCCGGGGCGTCCGGCACCAGCTGGTAGGGCCGGTAGACCACCTCGACGTTCTCCTTGCCCGCGAAGCCGTCCAGCGCCTGCTCGAAGCGGCGCTTGCCGATGTAGCACCAGGGGCAGGCGATGTCGGAGTAGATCTCGACCTTCATGGCGGGCGTTCTCCAGGGGTGGGGAGGATGGGTTCCGAGATAGGTGAACGGTGAACCATCTCGGGACATTCCCGGCGCTCACGCCCGGTGCCCGCGCTGTCCGGGGCGGTGCGCTCCGGCACGGGGTGCACCGACCCGGCGTGAACCCTGGTCCGGACGCCCCCGGCTCTCTCGTTCAGCGCTCCGGGGGCGCGGGGACGATCAGGACGGGGCAGGCCGCGTGATGGACGGCGGCCGAGCCGACCGAGCCCAGCAGCAGCCGGCCGAAGCCGCCGTTGCCCCGGGTGCCGAGCACCAGGGTGTGCTGCCGGGCCGAGGCCGCGAGCAGCACCTCGATCACATTGCCGAGCACCACGTGCAGCGACAGCGCCCCCGTGTACGGGCGGATCCGGGCCCGCTGCACCGCGGCGACCGCGCGGCGCAGGCCGTCCGCCATGCTCTCGACCAGCGTCTCGACGCTCTCCTGGACCAGCTCGGCCATCCCCGGCGGGTACCCGGCCGGGGCCGGGTTGACCACCGCGAGCACGTACAGCGGCAGCTCGAACCGCTCGGCCTCGGTCATCGCCCGGTCCAGCGCCCAGAGCGAGCCGTCCGAACCGTCGCACGCGGCCAGCACCCCGGGCGGGCGGCCCGTCGGCGGCCGGCCGAGCACCGAGAGCACGACGGGGACGGACGGATCCGGGCTGGCGCTGGTCACCACGGCCTCCACGGGGACGGGACGGGATGGCGTCATGATCGCCCGCCCGGGGGACGCGGCCGTCGAGCCGCGCCGAGCCGGACGAGGAGGCCGGACCGGTCGGCCTCCCCGCACCCTTCCCGGGTGCCGACCGGGGCGGTCAGGCGAAGCGGGCGGCGGGCAGCGCGGTGCGCCGGGCGAGCGGCAGACCGGTCCAGCAGGCGCCGTGGCGGCGGGCGCGGACGCGGCGGAGCCAGAGTTCGGTGAAGACCAGCTCGGCGAGGCCCGCCAGGGTGCCGGGCGCGAGCGGGGCGCCGGGCTCGGCGGAGCGGGCGAGGCCGGCCCGCACGGCGGCGAGGTCGATCAGCCCCGCCTCGGCGAGCAGCGGGGCGTCGAAGAGCTCGGCGATGCCGTCGGCGGCGAGCCGCAGGCCCGCCCGGGCGGGGGCGGTGCGGTCGGGGCGGGGGCCGCGCCCCCAGTCCGGCGGCAGGTCGGTGCGGCCGGCGCCGGTGAGGACGGCGTGCAGCAGGGCGTGCCGGGCGCCGGGCTGGAGCCGGATGTCGTCGGGCAGCAGCCGGGTCGCGCGGACCACCTGGTTGTCCAGGAACGGCGCGTGCAGCCGCTGGCCGGGCTGCTCGGCGGCGTGGACCAGGGTGCGGAACCCGCGTGCGTGCCGGTGGAGGGCGTACCGGGCCCGGCGCACGCCTGGTGGTTCGGCGGGCGCCGGCTCGCGCGCCGCCAGGCGCAGCCGCAGCGCGACCGCGGAGAGCGCCTCGTCGGAGAGCCAGCGGGCCGCCGGTCCGGGCACGCACCAGACCAGGTCGTCCGCCGAGCGGGCACCCGCCGTCCCGCCCCCGTCCGGGACCTGCCGCAGCGTCAGCCGCACGGCCGCGTCGTCGAGCGCGTCGGCGTACCGGATCCGGGAGAGCCGGTGGGCCGCGCGGACCACGGTGAGCGGGGTGCGCAGCGCGCCCGCCAGGACGCCGGCCGTCGCCCGGTCGGCGCCGGCCAGCGCGGCGACCGGGGGCAGCAGTTCGCGCGGCCGGCCGGCCCGGACGAGGTCGGCCAGCCGGGCCGGGTGCCCGTCCAGGACCTGGCGGGCGCCGTAGCCGGTGAGGTGGTCGGTACCGCCGGCGTCGAAGCGGGCCCCGGCGCGGGCGGCGGCGATGAGTTCGGGGCCGGGCTCGTCGGTGAGGCGGCCGGTCCGCGGGTCGGCCCGCAGGTCGGCGTAGGGGAGGGTGTCGGGGCCGGGGGCGAGCACGGTGTGCCGCAGCCGGGGGGTGTGCGGGGCGAGCGCCAGGGTGGCCGGGCCCTCGGTCTCGCCGAGGGTGACGGCGGCCAGCTGCTCGGGGGCGGGGCGGCCCGGGGCGGACGCCCGGGCCCAGGAGCCCTTGACCGCACCGTTCCTGGCCCGGGCGCCGGGCCCGGGCGCCGTTTCCGCCACCGCGGCCGTGGCCGCTCCGGCGGCGACCGGCACCGGCGGGACGGCCGCGGCGAGCAGGGCGACGGTGGCCGAGGCCGTCCCGTACGAGAGGTCGACCCCCAGCCGGGCCCGGCCGGCCTCGGCGGACCCGGACCCGGGGGTGCGGACCCGGGAGCGGACGGACTCCAGCAGGGCGCGGGTGAGTTCGCGGACGGCCGGCGCCTCGCCGCGCGGCTGCGGCCCGCCACCGGGCTCGTCGTACGCCGCGAGGTAGGGGCGGCCGCCGCGAATGGCCAGCGTGTGGCCGGGCGGTACGCGCTGCACACCCAGGTACGGGGTGCCGGTGCCGAGCGCCTCCGGCGACTCGGGGCAGGCGAGCCGGGCGGCGAGGTGGCCGGTGTCCAGGGGCGCACCGACCAGGTCGGCGAGCGGGAGCGCGGCGGTGGCGTAGGCGGTGCCGTCGCCCCAGGGGGTGTGGAAGACGGGCTGGGCGCCGGCCAGGTCGGTGAGCAGGGCGGTGGAGCGGGTGCCGGTGCGCAGGACGACGGTGTAGCTGCCGGGCCAGGTGGTGAGGTGGCGGACGGCGCCGCCGCGGGCGGCGGCGAGGCCGGCGGCGAGCTCGGCGTCGGAGGCGCCGCAGTGGCCGAGGACGGCGAGCCGGGTGGTCGCGGGGGTGTCCTCGACCGGGTCGGGGGCGACGGGGCCGGTGGTGACCACGGCGGGGGCGCCGGGGCGCAGGGTGACCAGCCGGATCTCCTCGGACCGCCAGTCGCCGACCGCCCAGAGCGGGTTGGGCCCGGCCCAGAGGGGGCGCGCGGCGATCGGTACCACCGCACCGGGTGCCTCGTGCGCCGGGGCGCCCGCTCGGGGCGCACCCGTGCTCCAGCCCGTCAGCCACCGCATCGCGCCTCCACCGGACGAGGACCTGCACCGTGCGGCGCGTCCGCTCCGGACGGCCCGGCCGGCCCGTGGCGCGCCGCGGCGGCCGGCCGCCGCGATCGGGCGCGCCGTCAGGAGACATCGTGCCACCGCTCGCCCGTCCCGTGACCGGAGTTGGCGTTTCCGATTCGTCCGCGGGGCTGCGCGGGCGCACCGCTGCCCGGGCACCGCCCTCCCGGCGGGGGCCGAACGCGAACCGGCCACCGTCGCGGCGGCCACGACGCCCGGCCGCGGCCGCGCGCCCCGTGCGGGCCCGGTCCGGCGGGCCGCTCCTCGACCGGGCGGGCCGGGCCTCCCCCTCCCCGGCCCGGACCGCCCTTTCGCCGCCTTTGTCATGGCCATCGCGATATGGCCGAAAGGCGTCGTCCGGCCCGGGAGGGCATCCGCATGCCCTCCCGGACTTCGCCACCGTCCGCGGGGATTGAGACGGCGGCATCCCCCGGCCCGCCGGGTCCTCGACGGCGGGCCGACCCACGACCACCAGCGAATCGCCGACCGGCCGGTCGGGCCAGGGGGCACGGCCGGGCGCACATCGACACGGGACCGGAGCACAACGCTCCGGCGCGCGGCCGGCCCGATCGGCCCCGGCCACTTCCGGGTGGTCCGGCCCGACCCCCGCCGGACCGCCCGCCGCCCGCCGCCGGGTGCGCGATCCCGCCATCCGGAATGCGGCCTCTTAACCCTCGGAACGCGTCCGACTACTCTAGGTACAGCAGCTACGGCCCGGTGCCGCCCGGGCCCCGCGCACAAGGCCGCAGGAGGTGCCGCCGCCACCATGACCGTCAGCCCACGAGGACCGAACGAACGGCTCGGCACACTCCTGACCCTCGCCCAGATCAGCAACGCCGGCCTGGCCCGCCGGGTCAACGACCTGGGCGCCCAACGCGGGTTGACGCTGCGCTACGACAAGACCTCGGTGGCCCGCTGGGTCAGCAAGGGCATGGTCCCGCAGGGCCCGGTGCCGCACCTGATCGCCACCGCGATCGGCGGCAAGCTCGGGCGGCCGGTGCCGCTGGAGGAGATCGGCCTCGGCGACACCGACCCGGCACCCGAACTCGGCCTGGCCTTCCCGCGCGAGGTCTCCGAGGCGGTCCGCTCGGCCACCGACCTCTGGCGGGTCGACCTCGATCTGCGGCGCGGGCCCGGCGGCGGCCGCTGGAGCGACAGCCTGGCCGGCACCTTCTCGGTCGCGGCGTACGCGACGCCGGTCTCCCGCTGGCTGATCAACCCGGCCGACGGCTCGGTGGCCCGCGAGGCCCCGCGCACGCCCGCCGAGGCCGGCTCGTACCGGGTCGGCCACTCGGACGCCGCCAAGCTCCGCGAGGCCGCCCAGGAGGCCCGCCGCTGGGACTCCAAGTACGGCGGCGGGGACTGGCGTTCCTCGATGGTGCCGGAGTGCCTGCGGGTGGAGGCGGCGCCGCTGCTGCTGGCCTCCTACAGCGACGCGGTGGGCCGGGCGCTGTTCGGCGCGACGGCCGAACTCACCCGGCTGGCCGGGTGGATGGCCTTCGACACCGGCCAGCACGAGGCCGCCCAGCGGTACTACATCCAGGCCCTGCGGCTCGCCCGGGCCGCCGCCGACGTACCGCTCGGCGGCTATGTGCTGGCCTCGATGAGCCTGCAGGCCGGTTACCGGGGCTTCGCCGAGGAGGCGGTCGACCTCGCGCAGGCCGCGCTGGAGCGCAACCGCGGGCTGGCCACCACCCGCACCATGAGCTTCTTCCACCTGGTCGAGGCACGGGCCCAGGCCAAGGCCCGCAACGCCGCGGCGTGTGCGACGGCGCTCGGCGCCGCGGAGAGCGCACTGGAACGGGCGCGCGCCGGGGATCCCGATCCGGCGTGGATCGACTTCTACGCCTACGACCGCCTCGCCGCCGACGCCGCCGAGTGCTTCCGCGACCTCGGAGTGCCCTCCAAGGTCCGCCAGTTCACCCGGGAGGCGCTGGCCCGGCCCACCGAGGGGTTCGTCCGCTCGCACGGGCTGCGGCTGGTGGTCTCCGCGATGGCCGAGGCCGAGGCCGGCAACCTGGACGCGGCGGTCGCGGCCGGCGAGCGGGCCGTCGAGGTCGCCGGCCGGATCTCCTCGCAGCGCAGCCGCGAGTACGTGGTCGAGATGCTCCGCCGCCTCGAACCCTTCCAGGGCGAGCGCCGGGTCAGGGAGTTGACGGAACGGGCGCGCGCGGTGATCGTCGCCCCGGCGTAGCGGATCCCCGCGGGTAATTCGGATGCACGGGCGGGAGAGGCCTGGCTAAGGTCTCTCTCGTCCAGGTGCGCAGGCAGAGGTTACTTCCACTGTTAATGGGCGGGTCGCGGGTTCGAGTCCCGCCACCGGCTTTCGGGCCGGTGTAGCTCAGTCGGTAGAGCAGCTTCGTCACCTCAGCCGCCTTCGATCTCTGGACACCACATTCCTGAATAGGTTTTCCGCACCTCCCGGTGCGACGGCAGCGGTTACTTCGGTCGAGTGCCCCCAGCGGGGCGCGTTGAAGCTGGTCTCCATCGACCGCCGCCCACTTTGATCTCGGGAGGCAGAGCGCCGGGGTGCCCGGTGCGCAGGCGGGGGTTACTTCGGATCTTGCGGTTCCGGGTTCGAATCCCGGGCGTGCCGTTCGCGGCCGCTAGCTCAATCGGACAGAGCACAAGGCATACACCTCCGCCGAGGCCGGCCGCCGGGCCGGCACGATCTCGGGCACCCCTTCCTTCGCCGTGCCTCCTGCGCGTTCCACCGTCCAGCAGGGGGATTTCACCATGTCGCGTTTCAACACCCGTACCACCAGGCCCAGTCCGAACTCGCCCGTGACCACCACCGGGCGGCGCACCGCCAACCACAACGGCGGCACCGGGTTCCTGCGCGACGCCAAGTCGGAACTCTTCCTGTTGGCGGTGGCCAACCTCGTGGGCCAGGACACCTTCCACGAGAAGGGCGGGGCCCGCGACGACCGCTACACCGCGCTGGTGCGCGAACTCGCCGTCACCGACCCGGAGTGGACCCTCGGCCTGCTGCGCTGGCTGCGGTACGGCGCGCACCTGCGCACGGCCGCACTGGTCGGCGCCGCCGAGTTCACCCGCGCCCGGCTGGACGCCGGGGCGCCGGGCTTCTCCCGGCAGGCCGTGGACGCCGCCCTCCAGCGCGCGGACGAGCCCGGCGAGCTGCTCGCCTACTGGACGTCCCGTTACGGCCGCGCGCTGCCGAAGCCGCTCAAGCGCGGCGTCGCGGACGCCGTCCGCCGGCTCTACCACGCCCGCTCGCTGCTCAAGTACGACACCGCCGCCAAGGGTTACCGCTTCGGCGACGTGCTGGAGCTGACCCACCCCTCGCCCGACCCGGCCAAGCCGTGGCAGGGCGAGCTGTTCCGCTACGCGCTGGACCGCCGGCACCGGCCGGACGAGGCCGTCCCGCCGGCCTCGGACGCGCTGCTCACCGCCAACCGCGAGCTGCTCGCGCTGCCCGTCGAGCAGCGCCGGGCGGCGGTCACCGCCGAGGGCGGCGCCGAGCGGCTGGCCGCGGCGGGGCTGACCTGGGAGGCACTGGCCGGCTGGCTGCAGGGGCCGCTGGACGCGGCGGTCTGGGAGGCGGTCATCCCGTCCATGGGTCCGATGGCGCTGGTGCGCAACCTGCGCAACTTCGACGGGGCCGGCGTCTCGGACGAGGTCGCGGCCGACGTCGCGCGGCGGATCGCCGACAAGGGCGAGGTGCTCCGCTCCCGCCAGTTCCCGTTCCGCTACCTGGCCGCGTACCGGCACGCGCCGTCGCTGCGCTGGGGGCACGCGCTGGAGACGGCGCTCTCCCACTCGCTCGCCAACGTGCCCTCGCTGCCCGGCCGGACACTGATCCTGGTCGACCGCTCGGGCTCGATGTTCGACCGGCCGAGCGCGCAGACCCTGCTCAACCGGGCCGACTCGGCGGCGATCTTCGGGACGGCCCTGAAGGTCCGGGCCGCCGACGCCGACCTGGTCGAGTTCGGCTCCACCAGCCGGGTCGTCGAGGTGGGCCGGGGCGAGGCGGTGCTGCGCGTCCTGGAGCGCTTCGGCGACCTCGGCGGCACCGCCACCGCCGCCGCCGTCCGCGCCCACTACCGGGACCACGACCGGGTCGTCATCGTCACCGACGAGCAGACCGGCCCCGGCCACCGGAACGACGACCCGCTGGCCGCCGTACCGGCCCGGGTGCCCGTCTACACCTGGAACCTGGCCGGGTACGCCGCCGGCCACGGCCCGAGCGGCTCGGCGCACCGGCACACCTTCGGCGGGCTGAGCGACGCCGCGTTCCGGCTGGTCCCGCTGCTCGAATCGGGCCGCGACGCGACCTGGCCGTGGCTGGAGACCCGGGGCCGCTGAGGCCCCCTCGACCGGCCCCGCCCGCCGTGGCAGCATCGGCGGCGGGCGGGGGCCGGGTCGACCGAGGAGCGAGCGGTGGCGTACGACTTCGACGTGCTGGTGGTGGGCGGCGGGATCGTCGGGCTCTCCACGGCGTACGCGCTGACCCGGGCCCGGCCCGGGCTGCGGCTGGCGCTGCTGGAGAAGGAGCCCGGCTTCGCCGCCCACCAGAGCGGCCGCAACAGCGGGGTCGTCCACAGCGGCGTCTACTACCGCCCGGGCTCGCTCAAGGCCCGGTACGCCGTCGCGGGCGCCGCCGAGATGGTGGAGTTCTGCCGCACCCACGCCGTCCCGTACGAGGTGACCGGCAAGCTGATCGTGGCCACCGACCGGGCCGAGCTGCCCCGGCTGCGGGCCCTCGCCGACCGCGGCCGGGAGAACGGCATCCCGGTCGCCGAGCTGGACGGCGCCGGCATCACGGCGTACGAGCCCGAGGTCACCGGCATCGCCGGGCTGCACATCGGCACCACCGGCATCTGCGACTTCCCCGCCGTGGCCGCCACCTACGCCCGGCTGGCCCGCGAGGCGGGCGCCGAGCTGCGGACCGGCACCGAGCTGCGGGCGGTCGCCCGCCGGGCCGACGGCGTGACCGTGCAGACCTCCGGCGGCGAGCTGCGCGCCCAGGTGCTGGTGAACTGCGCGGGCCTGCACAGCGACCGGATCGCCCGGCTGGCCGGTGACGACCCCGGCGTGCGGATCGTGCCGTTCCGCGGCGAGTACTACGAACTCGCCAAGGAGCGCCGGGAGCTGGTGCGCGGCCTGGTCTACCCCGTCCCCGACCCGGCCTTCCCCTTCCTCGGCGTGCACCTGACCCGGGGCATCCACGGCGACGTGCACGTCGGCCCGAACGCGGTGCCCGCGCTGGCCCGCGAGGGCTACGACTGGCGCACCGTCCGCCCGCGCGACCTGGCCGGGACGCTCGCCTTCCCCGGCACCTGGCAGATCGCCCGCCGGCACTGGCGGTACGAGCTCGGCGAGCTGCGCCGCTCGCTCTCCAAGCGGGCGTTCACCACGGCCGTCCGCCGGCTGCTGCCCGCCGTCACCGCCGAGGACCTGGTGCCGGCCACCGCCGGGGTGCGGGCCCAGGCGGTCACCCGGGACGGCGCACTGCTGGACGACTTCGCCTTCGCCGGCTTCGATCCGGACGACCCGCGCTCCACCCGCCGCCTGGTGCACGTGCTGAACGCCCCCTCCCCCGCCGCCACCGCCTCGCTGCCGATCGGCCGCGAGGTGGCCCGCCGGGCGCTGGCCGCCCTGGCGGCGGGCGGCTGATCCGGCGGGGGTCCGGGGCCCCGCGTCAGGTCCGTCACAGCCCCTGGGGCCGCGCCCGGCGGCCCCGTAGAATCGGGTGATTGTGACTGCCACCGCCCCGATCCCCCAGCAATCGCCGTCCGCCCGGCTCTCCGCCGCGCCGGCCGGCTACCCCGCGCCGATGTACCCGCACCGGGCCACCGAGGCCCAGCACAGCGAGCGGCGCATCCGCAGCTTCCAGCCGCGCCGGGGCCGGATGACCAACGCCCAGGCGGGCGCGCTGGACCGGGGCTGGGAGACGTACGGCATCGCGATCGACGGCAGCCCGCTGGACCTGGCGGAGCTGTTCGACGGCCTGCCGGTCACCCTGGAGATCGGCTTCGGGATGGGCGAGACGACCGCCGCGATGGCCGCCGCCGACCCGGCGATGGGCATCCTCGCGGCCGACGTCCACACCCCCGGCCACGGCAACCTGCTCGGCATGCTGGAGCGGGACGGCTCGCCCAACGTCCGCCCGGCCGCCGGCGACGCCGTCATCCTGCTGCGCGACATGCTGCCCGACGCCTCGCTGGCCGGCCTGCGGGTCTACTTCGCCGACCCGTGGCCCAAGCCGAAGCACCACAAGCGCCGGCTGGTCCAGGCCTCCTTCCTGGAGCTGGTGCTGCCCCGCCTGGCCTCCGGCGCCCTGGTGCACTGCGCCACCGACTGGGAGCCCTACGCCGAGCAGATGCTGGAGGTGCTCTCCGCCTCGCCCGAGCTGGAGAACCTGCACCCCGAGGGCGACGGCACCGGCTGGCTGGAGCCCGCCGACCACCCGGACGGCAGCGTCCCCGGCTACGCGCCCCGGCCCGACTGGCGGCCGGTCACCAAGTTCGAACGGGCCGGCATCGCCAAGGGCCACGTGGTGCACGACCTGCTGTTCCGCCGCCGCTGAACCGCCGCCGGGCGTTCGACCCGGCGACCCCGCGACGACCACCCGGCTCCGGCCGACCCGGCCCGCAGGAGGGGATTCGTCCCGAGTCCTCCCGGCGGGCCGGTGCCGTGGCCTACCCTGTGCCGGGTGAGCAGCCCGTCCGGCGGCGGGTACCGGGCCACCGTCCAGGCCGCCGGCGACCGAGAGATGCCCACGCGCACCGCCGGCACCCGCACCATTCCGGGGCCCAGGGGGCGCCGGGCCCATCGGCTCCTGCCCTGGCCCACCGCCCCCGCCCCGCCGGTGCCGGCCGCTCCGGGGCCGCGCCCGGCCCGCCCGCTCGCGCTCTCCTCCGTCACCGCCACCGCCGTCCTGACGCTGGCCGGCTGCGGCGTGCTGATCCTCCACCTGGTGCGCCGCCAGACCGGGACCACCGGGCTGCTGGTCGGCCTCGGCCTGGCGCTCGTCCCGCTGCCCTTCGTGCTCGGCGGCCTCGCCTGGCTCAACCAGACCGCCCGGGTGCCGCTGCGCCACATCGTGTTCTGCCTGGGCTGGGGCGCCTTCGCGGCGACCACGGTCGCGATCCTCGCCAACGGCTGGACCAGCACCTACCTGACCGCCCACCAGGGCAGCCTGGGCGAGGTGCTGGGCGCCGACCTGGTCACCCCGGTGATCGAGGAGAGCGCCAAGGGCGCCGCCCTGCTCGTCCTGCTGCTGCCGCTGGGCCCCCGGATCCGATGTCACGGCCACCGCACCGACCGCCCCTGCGCGAGCGTGCTGCGCCGGCTGCCCGGCCCCGGGCAGCCCCGCGGGTACGACCGCCGGCCGGCCCGGCCGCACGCCCGGGACCGGCTGCGGCTCCGCCCCTACCTGCGCCCGCTGCCGTACCTGCGGCCCTACCCGCCGACGCCCGACCGCCCGCGCGCCCGGGCCCGCCCGCGCACCCTGGCCGCCGGGGTCGTCCTCGGCGGGATCACCGCCTGCGGCTTCGCCTTCACCGAGAACGCGCTCTACCTGGGGCGGGCCTTCACCGACGACCAGCAGCAGCGGCTGGACAGCATCGGCCTCGGGGAGTCCCCCAGCCTGCGGGACTTCGACGGCACCGTGCAGACCTTCGTCCTGCGCGGCCTGCTCTCGCCCTTCGCCCATCCGCTGTTCACCGCGCTGACCGGGCTCGGCCTGGCCATCACCCTCACCACCGGCCGGCGCCGGCTGGCCCAGCTGGCCGCACCGGCCGGACTGCTGCTGGCGATGGCCCTGCACGGCACCTGGAACGCCGCCGCCGACCTCGGCACGCACGGCTTCCTGCTGGTGTACGCGGTGCTGATGGTGCCGTGCTTCGCCGCCCTGGTCTGCTTCGCCGCCTGGGCCAGGACGAGGACGGCGCGGCACGCCGCGCGCCGTGCGCGGGCCCCCGCCGGGGTCCGGTGAGGAACCGATTTCCCATCCGGGTGACTTCCCCGTATTGTTGTGTTCACCGACGCGGGGTGGAGCAGCTCGGTAGCTCGCTGGGCTCATAACCCAGAGGTCGCAGGTTCAAATCCTGTCCCCGCTACTCAGTAGCAGGAAGGCCCGGAGGATTCGTCCTCCGGGCCTTTCGCATGTCCGGCCCCTTTCCCTCTCCGAACCCTTTCCCTCTCCGGGCGCACCCGCTCCCGGAGCCCGCGGACCGGTCGGAGACCGCCCGGACCCCGGTCGACGACCCGCGAATTAATCCGTTGCCCTCCTTCGGGCGAGCTGCCTAAGCTGGCTGCACACTGAAGGGAGGTGATCCTGAATTGAGTTCCATCAGGATGCGTGAGGTGGCTGCTCGCTAGAGCCGCCCCTGCCTGCGCAGGACGAGGCCCAGTGCCTCCGGCAGGCGAAATCCAAGCAGTCACCCGGCCCGTGGGCTCACCGGTACATCCCCGGTGCCTCGGCGCCCGGCCCTCGCGAGGCCGGACACCGAGGAGCAGCCCACGGGCCGTCTGCTGTTCCGGGGCCGGTGCTCCGGAGCGGGCGCGGCCGCCGGCGGGGCCGGGCGGCCCGGGGCGTTTGCGTCCGGCGGCTCCGGCGCTAGAGTCGGCGCGGATTCCGGAGCGGAGCGGGACGGCCACAGGGGGTAGGCGATGGCGAGGACGCGGCGGGCCGGGGGTACGGCGGTCCTGCGAACGGCACAGCGGGGCGCGGCCGGGGGGCTGCTGGGCGTGGGGGCGCTCGGGCTGCTGCTGTTCGCCCTCGGCCGGGAGCACGTCTGGCAGGCGCTGGGCGGCGGTCTGGTGGTGGCCGGGGCCTCGGCCGTCCTCGGCGGTGCGCTCGGCTTCCTGTTCGGAGTGCCCCGGGTGCGCGGCGGCTCAGGCGGTGAGCCGCAGGGCTCGTACGCGCCGAACACCAATCTGGAGCAGGTCTCCGACTGGCTGACCAAGGTGCTGCTCGGCGTCGGGCTGACCCAGCTCGGTTCGCTCGGCGAGCGGCTGCACCAGCTCGGTGCGGCGCTGGCCCCCGCCCTGGGCGGCGAGGAGGGCGCGGCGCCCTTCGCGGCGGCGCTCGTCCTCCACTTCCTGGTGCTCGGCTTCCTGACCGGCTGGCTGGTGACGCGACTGGCCCTGCCGCAGGTGCTCTCCGACGCCGACCAGGCGCTCGACCTCTTCCTGGCCGGCCAGGACCGTGACCGCCGGGGCGACAAGGTGGGCGCGGACGACCTGCGGGTCCGGGCGATGCAGCACCTGGGCCTGCTGGGCGGCAGCGTCGACCGGGCGAACGAGCCCCGCCTGCCGTCGTCGAACGCGACGACCGGGCCGGAGAGCGTGATGGCCGAGGTCAGGTCGACGGCCCGGCGCTCGGCGCTCACGGCGGACCGGGTCCGGGAGCTGTTCGCGGACGGCTCCGAGGACCGGCGGATCCAGGCGCTCGCCCTGATGCAGGGCGATCCGGCGCTGGCCGACCTGCCGAGCGTGCTGGACGCGATCGAGCACCCGCGCTCCGGCTTCGAGCAGTACCACGCGCTGCTGGCGGCCCGGGGGCTGCTCTACCGGCTGCCGGCCGCGCAGGCGCAGCGCCTGCGCGACGCGGTGGCCGGCCGGCTGGTGGCGCCGGACGGCATCCCGTACGGCTCCGACCGGAGCTGGCTGGCGGAGAAGATCCTCTCCCGCCTGGAGACCACGGCCCCCCTCCCCGAGCGGGCCGCCCCCTCCCCGCAGGCCCCCCTCCCGCAGCAGACCGGTCCGGCCGCCGGGCCCCGGCCGGAGCCGGCCGGGCAGCAGGGCGACCAGCCGGCCGAGCAGCCGGACCGGGCGGCCACGTGAGGCCCGACCGCCGCTAGGAGGTCTCCGGCGGGGGCGGGCTCCCGCCGGCGGCCCGGCGGCGGTGGTCGGCGGCCCGCAGGACGAGCACCCGGCCGAGCCGCCCCGAGCCGGCCGGGAGCCGGCGGACCTCGCTGGCGATCCGGCGCTCCCCCAGGGCCCGGCGCAGCCCGTCGAGGTGGCGGCAGCGGCGGCCCGCGCCGTCGTTCAGGGGGTGGACGCGGACCTCGCCGTCGGGGGCGGTCACCCGGACCAGCTCGGTCAGCGCGGCCAGTTGCCGGGCGGGGCCGAAGAGTTCGGGGTAGGCGAAGACCAGGAATCCGCTCAGGGTGAGCGCGAAGGTGCCGTCCGCGAACGGCAGCCGGGGCAGTGCGGCGGCCACGTACTGCTGCGGGTGGGCGGCGCAGTCCGCCGCGAACAGCCGGCGGGCCCGGTCCCAGCTGCGCAGGTAGCGGTCGTACGGGCGGTGGTAGGAGGCCGGGAAGAGGTCGGGGCGGGTGTCCATCGCGGCGGCCATGGCGGCGCGGGCGGCCAGTGCGCGGGCCGCGAGCTCGGGGGCCGGCCAGGCGTACGCCGGGTCGGTGGCGATCACCCGGCAGCCCAGCTCGCGCGCCTCGGCAGCGAGACCGGCGGCGCCGCCCGGGCAGTCGAGCACCGGTCCGCGGAGGGCGGCGAGCCCGGCCCGGGTGAGGTCGAACAGCGCGCAGTACTCGTCCAGCGGACGGGAGGTGACCAGGACGTCGGCGGCGGGGTCGGTACGGGCGGCCATTCGGCCATCGGAACACGGGCCGGCCCCGCCCGCACCCGGAGCGTCCGGGACGGGCGGGGCCGGTAGGGCCGGTGGGGCCGGTGGGGCCGGTAGGGCGGGCGGTCAGCGGCCGAGCAGGCCCCGGACGGCGAGCCGGTTGACGTTGGTCAGTCCGCGCACCAGCTGCGGGGTGAGGAGGACGAACACGAAGCCGAGCAGCGAGATCCCGGCGATCTGCAGCGGCCCCTCGATGTAGTAGACGTGCTCGACGCCGTGGCTGTCGTAGAAGTCGAACACCTTGAAGCCCGGCCAGCCGACGTACGTCGGGTACACCCAGTGGTACAGCGGGTAGAGCGCCAGCACCCAGCCGACCAGCAGGAACGTCAGCGACATCACGAAGCTGAAGACCGCCCACGGGAACATCACCACCTGGTACAGCACGGCCTTCCAGCCCGCCGCGTCCGCCAGCCGCGCGGTGATCGCGCCCCAGGTGCCGGGCCTGCTCGCCCGGACCGGCTTCGGGCCGGGCACGTCCAGGGCCAGCATGCCGAGGGCCCGGGCCCGCTCCAGCCGCCCGAACCCCCGGGCGCCGCCGGTCAGCGCGGCCAGCACCGGCATGCCGAGGACGGTGACGAGGGTGCCGAGACCGAAGGAGAACAAGGTGACGGCGAAGGCGAACCCGGCGAGGGCGACCGGCAACCCGGTGAGGGCGAAGCCGAGCTCCCGGTAGAAGTAGGACGAGAACGGCGCCCGCCAGACGTACGGCGGCTCCTCGGTGCGCCGTACCGCGTCGTCGCGGTCGTACTCACTGCGCTGCGTGCCGATGCTGCTGCTCATGGCCCTCGGGTCCTTCTCGATGGCGTGCCGGGCTGACCTCCCAAGCCTGTCAAAGCGACGGTCGGGCGGACATCCGGCTCCCCCGCGAAGCGGGTGGGGGGTTAACCCCCGGTTCGCGGCAGCCCGCCGGGCGGCCACTCGTCGGCGAGCAGCGAGTACTGGAAGGAGTCGCGCCAGGCGCCGCGCAGCAGCACGTCGTGGCGGATCCGGCCCTCCGGCCGGAACCCGGCCCGGGTGAGCACCCGGACGGAGGCCGCGTTCTCCACGTCCACCCGGGCGGCCAGCCGGTGCAGGCCGAGCGGGCCGAAGGCGAAGTCGCAGAGCAGCCCGGTGATCTCGCCCGCGTAGCCGTTGCCCCAGGTGTCGGGGCGCAGCGCGTAGCCGAGGTCGGCGCACCGGTGGCCGCCGAGCGTGAGGGCGGCGTTGCCGATCGGCACGGCGCGGGCCGGGTCGCGGGCGTCGGCGCGGCGGGTGACGGCCAGCCGGTAGACCGTCCGCTCGCCCTGCACCGCCTCCTCCAGGTACTGCTCGATCTGGTCGGCGCAGTCCTCGCGGTCGCGCGGCTCGAACGGGAGGTAGCGGGTGGCCTCCGGGTCGCCGAACACCGCGTACAGCGCGTCGATGTCGCCGGGGGTGTGGTGGAACTCGCGGATGGCCAGGCGGGGGCCGGTGAGTCGGACGGGGACCATGCCTGCCGACCCTACCCGGGCTTTCCGGTTACCTTACGTGACATGGAAGAAGAAGACCTGCGGCTCGCCCCGCGCACCAAAGCCGCCGAACTGCTCGCCTGGGCGCTGACGCAGGGCCACCCGCCGGTGGCCGAGGCGCCGGTGCGGGCGGTGCTGGCGCTGCTGGAGCTGGGCGAGGGCAGGATGCGTGACGGCTGGCCGGAGCTGACCTCGGACGCCGTGGAGCAGCTGCTGTACGAAAGGCTCTACCTGTACGTCCAGCCCGCCCCGGAGCAGGACCCGCTGGCGTACGGCGCGGCGGTGCGGCTGCTGATCGACCACCAGCGGGCGGCGAAGCGGCTGAACGCCAAGCGGCAGGAGCGGCTGCACGCGGAGGCCGAGTGGCAGGGCGAGGTGGCCGCCGGGCTGCTGCGCCGGGCCGATCTGGTCACCTGGCCCCGGCTGTACACCCTGCTGCTGCGCGCGGACGGGGTGGACCTCGCCGACGGGGCGGCGGTCCGGGCCTGGCTGGCGGCGTTCCGGGAGCTGGCGCCGCAGGACCGGTCGGCCGCGTACGAGGCGCTGGAGTGGTCGGGCGAACTGGACGCGGTGGACGACGGGGGCTGGGGCGAGGCCCGGATGCTCAGCGTCGGGATGGCCACCGACGGCGCGCGGCGGCTGCTGGAGCAGGGGTTGATGCGGCGCAGCTACCGCAATCTGACGGAGCTGACCGCGCTGGGCCGGCCGATGCCGGAGGAGCTGGCCGGGGACTTCGGGGCGTTCGAGGAGGCCGCCGCCGAGGCGGCGCTGGACCTGGTCGGCGAGTGGACGACGCCGGGACTGCCGCGGCTGCTGGTGGAGGAGTTCCCGGAGCTCGCCCCGGAGCCGGGCCAGGAGGAGATCGACGCCTACCTGGCGCAGCTGCCCGAGGCCTACGAGGCCTACGAGGACGAGGAGGCCCAGGAGGCCTACGAGGACGACGGGGCCCAGGAGGGCGGGGCGGCCGGGGAGTCCGGCTGGGGCGCCCCCGGGGCCTGAGACGCGACGGTGCCCCGGCCGTCGTGGAGACGACCGGGGCACCGTGGCGGGCTGTCAGGGGGTGATGCCGCGCTGCTCGAACCAGGTCTCCGGGTCGACCGGGGCGCCGCCACCGGGGCGGACCTCCAGGTGCAGGTGCGGGCCGGTGACGTTGCCGGTGGCGCCGACCTTGCCGAGCTGCTGGCCGGGGACGACCTTGCCGGAGCCCTTGATGATCGAGGAGAGGTGGCAGTACCAGATCTCGGTGCCGTCGGGCAGCGTCTCGACGATCCGGTAGCCGTACGACCCGGCCCAGCCGGCCGAGGTGATGGTGCCCTGGCCGACGGCGTACACCGGGGTGCCGGTGTCGGCGGCGAAGTCCAGCCCGGTGTGCAGGTGGGCCCAGTAGGAGGCGCTCTGGCCGTAGTGGGCGGAGAGGTTGTAGTCGCGCACCGGCAGGTTGATGGCGGCGAGCTTGGCCTTCTCGGCCTCCTCGGCGGCCCGCTTGGCCTCCTGCTGCTGGGCGGCGCGCTTGGCCTCGGCCTCCTTGGCGGCCTGCACGCGGGCGCCCTCCTCGGCGGCGGTGCGCTGGCTGTCGGCCTGCAGCTGGATCCGGGCGGCGAGGGCCAGGCCGGGGTCGGCGGAGAGCGCGACCGGCGTCTCGTCCGGGGCCTCGACGGCCGGCGCGGCGGCCGGGGTGGCGGAGGCGAAACCGGTCGCGCCGAGGGTGGCGGCCACCGCGGTGACGCCGAGCAGCGGAGCGGTGCCGCGGGTCTGACGGGGCATCCGGTGCCGGTTGGCCTCGACGGCCTGCGGGCCGGCCTCGGTGCCGGCCCCGCCGTACTCGCCCGGGTGGGCGGGCGGCCAGGGGTGGTCGAGCAGCTGGGTGCCGGCGGTGGAGCCGGGCAGGTGTGCCGGAGAGTGCGACGACGCCACGGAGGCGCGCTCCTTTCCTTCCTTCGCGCCTACCGGGTTAGCTGACGGGTTCGGAGCAGGAAGGTCTCCTACGGCTGGGCCTGGGCCCGGCCGATTCACCCCAAGGAACGTGGTTCCCCGGCTCCCAGGCCTGCCCGGAGGCGGCCGGCGGGATTAGGCGACGGCGCACGGTGCCGTCTGGGTACGGCGTTTGGGACCGCGCTGCGTTATCAAACGTTAATCCTAGGAGCCTCTGATTCCAAGCCGTCCGTTCGGTACGGCCGGATACGACTCGGACACTACGCGACCGGATGGGCGATTTGGGGCGATTGGCGACAACTGACACTACCGAACGTGATTGGACGTCAACGAACGACCCCCTATCTGAGTACTCCTACTCATGTGCGGGCCGGACCGGCGCGGCCATCCTGACGCCATGAACGCACCGATGCAGTCACGTACCACGGCCGCGTACTACATCCAGGCCGTCCTCTCCTTCGCCCTCTCCGGCGGCGCCCTCGCGATCGGGATCGCCTACCTGCCGGTCGGCGGCTGGACCCGCGCCTTCCTCGGGATCGGGCTGCTCTACACCGTCACCTCCTCGTTCACGCTGGCCAAGGTGGTCCGGGACCGGCAGGAGACCAACGAGATCGTCACCCGGGTGGACCAGGCCCGGCTGGAGAAGCTGCTCGCCGAGCACGACCCGTTCAAGGTGGAGGGGATCTGAGCCGCGACGCCGGGACACCCCGGGAGCCCGCCGGCCGACCGCTTGACGGCTAAGGCTATTAGCCTTAGCTTTATGGCTATCGGCACTACCGGCCGACACCCCGTCCCGGCGGACCGAGGAGGCCCCCCATGACCGGCACCTTCACCCCCAGCACCCAGTACCTCGACCGCCCCGGCGGCCGGCTGGCCTTCGACGACACGGTGCAGGGCGGCGGCGCCCCCGTCGTCCTGCTGCCGGGGATGCTCGACAGCCGGGCCGCGTACCGGCACCTGCGCCCGCTGCTGGTGGCCGCGGGCCGCCGGGTGATCACCCTGGACCTGCGCGGCTTCGGCGAGTCCTCGATCGCCTGGGACGACTACTCCCCGGCCGCGATCGCCACCGACGTGCTCGCCCTGCTGGACCACCTCGGCATCGACCGCGCCGCGCTGGTCGGCAACTCCTACACCGGCGCGACCGTGGTCAAGGTGGCCGGGGACGCACCCGGGCGGGTCGCCGGGATCGTCCTGCTGGACGCCTTCGTCGAGAACGTGCCGCCGAACGCGCTGAACCGCGCGATGTTCGCCGTGATGGGCGCGCTGCTGGTGCACTCGCCCGCGTTCTGGGGCCTCTACCACCGCAGGATGGCCTACCCGGGCGCCAAGCCGGCCGACTTCGACGCCTACGTGGACGGGCTGGTCGCCGCGATGCGCACGCCGGGCCGCAAGCAGGCCACCCGGGGTTACGTCCGCGGGGACTCCGCTCCGACCGGCTGGACCGCCGCCGTGACCTGCCCGGCGCTGGTCGTGATGGGCGGCAAGGACCCCGACTTCTCCGACCCGGAGCTGGTCGCCGACCGGCAGGCCGCCGCGCTGAAGGCCCGCAAGGTGATGATCGAGGGCGCCGGGCACTACCCGATGGCCGACCGGCCGCAGGCCACCGCCGACGCCCTGCTGCCCTTCCTCGCCGAGCTGAGCTGAACCGAGCTGAGCCGTCACTGCCCGGGTCGACCGGGCCGAGCCCAGCGCCGCCTTCCGCCGCCACCCCGCCACCCCACGGAGACCGCACCATGCCCCGAGTCGGACTGACCCCCGAGCAGGTCGTCGACCACGCCCTCGCCCTCATCGACGAGCAGGGGCCCGACGCCCTCACCCTGGCCGCCGTCGCCGGACGCGCCGGGGTGGCCACCCCCTCGCTGTACAAGCACGTCAGCGGCGGGCTCGCCGAGCTGCGCCGGCTGGTCGCCGTCCGGGTCACCGGGGAACTGGCCGACCGGCTCGCCGAGGCCGTCCTCGGTCGAGGCGGGGACGACGCCGTCGCCGCCCTCCTGCACGCTTACCACGGGTACGCCACCGAGTACCCGCACCGGTACGCCGCGCTGCCGCAGGCCCCGCAGCCGGACGACGACCTGACCAGGGCGGCCGGCCGGCTGGTCGGGGTGATCCTCGCGGTCCTGCGCGGCTACGGGCTGGACGGCTCCGAGGCCGTCCACGCCGCCCGGACCGTCCGCTCGGTGGCCCACGGCTTCGCCTCCCTGTCGATCGGCGGCGGCTTCCAGCTCGCCGAGAACCTCGCCGACACCCAGGACCGCCTGATCACCCTGCTCACCGGCGGCCTGCGGAACTGGCCCGGGGCCTGAGCACCACCGCGTGCGGGCGCCCGGGGCGATCGCGCCACACCGGGCGCACCCGCCGCACCGGGCGGCCCCGGCCGCGGCGAACCGCCTGGTCAGGGCGGCCGCCCGGGCCGGCCCCCACGACCGGACACCGGCCCGCGTACGCCGTCCGGGTCACCCTTCACCGCTTCGAGAAATAAGGTATGAAGAATTGAGTGCCCGATAAGCGACGGAAAGGCCGGGAATCCCATGGACCTGACCTCGCCGTGGCTTCCCCCCTCCGAGGACGAGAGCCGGACGCCGCGCAGCAGCCCCACCGCGCGCAGCGCGATGCGCTGCGTCCGCTTATTGCTCGGCTGCACCACCGCCGCCGAACTCCTCGGCACCGTCCTCGCCGAGGGCCCGAGCTGGATCACCGGTGAGGGCTCCGCGCTCTACCTGCTGGACCCCGCCGGAATGCTCCGGCTCACCGCCTCGCACGGCCTGCCCGACTGGGCCCACGAGCGCTACAGCGTCGTCGATCCGGCCGGTGACCTCCCCGCCGCGATGGCCCTGCGACTGCGCCGCCCGTACCTGCTCAGCCCGGAGCGCACCAGCGTCGACTACCCCAACCGCAACGCCGGCATGGGCACCGGCATGGTCGCCCTGATCACCCTGCCGATGATCGTCGACGAGCGGCCCATCGGCGTGCTGGCCCTCGCGCTCGCCCACCGGGGCACCGTCCCCCGCCGCGACCTGGACGTCCTGGAGACGCTCGGCGACGCCTGCGCCCACCGGCTCGCCCATCTGCTCGACAGCGCCCGGGCCGGCGCCCGCCCCGCGCCCGCCGGCGGTTCCGTCGACGGCGCCGGGGCCGGGGACCGGACCGCCGACCTGGCCCATCCGATGCTCTCGCTCGCCGTCCGCTCCGCCGGGCACGGCGCCTTCGAGCGGGACCTGGTGACCGGCGAGACCTACTGGGACGCCACCGCCTACCGGGTGGTCGACCGGCCCGTACCGCCCGAGGGCGCCCCGGCCGCCGCCCCCGACCTCGACGGGCTGGTCCACCCCGAGGACCTGCCGGACGTCCAGGCCGCCCTCGCCGAGGCGCTGGCCACCGGCGGCCCGTACCGGATCGAGTACCGCGTGCCGCGCCGGGGCGGCGGCGCGATCCGGATCGAGGAGACCGGCGAGGTGATGCTGGACGTGCACCGGCGGCCGGTCCGGATCGCCGGGCTGCTCGCCGACCGGGACCGCGCCCGCGCCCCCGAGGAACAGCCGCCCGCCGGCGAGCCGGGCGACGGCGCCCCGGCGGCCGGTGCCCGCTCGGCGCTGCTGCTGGCGCTGACCCGGTCGCTGTCCCGCGCCGTCACCGTCCGGGACGTGACCACCGCGGTGACCGATGTCGCCCGGCCGGCCTTCGGAGCCGCCAGCATCGTGCTCGACCTGGTCGACGAGGGGCGGCTGCTGCCGGTCTCGCACACCGTCTACGGCGGCCCGCGCCGTACCGAGCTGACCCGGCTGGCCGACCTCTCCGAGGGCGTGATGCAGCACTCGCTGGCCCGCTCCGCGCCGCTGTTCAGCGAGCCCGGCCGGGCCCGGCGCGGCGTCGGCGGGCCGCTGACCCCGGCCGCCTGGGCGGTGCTGCCGCTGGTCGCCTCGGGCCGCCAGGTCGGCTCCTGCCTGATCACCTTCTCCACCGACCGGGCCTTCGGCCGTGAGGACCGCACCCTCTACTCCGCCTTCGCCGGCATCCTGGCGCAGTCCCTGGAACGCGCCCGGCTCTACGACACCCACCACCACCGGGCCACCGAACTCCAGCGCGCCATGCTGCCGCGCACCCTGCCGCGGCTGCCGGGGCTCGCCAGCGCCGCCCGCTACCTGCCCAGCACCGAGGGGATGCAGATCGGCGGCGACTGGTACGACCTGCTCCGGCTGCCGGACGGCCGGATCGGGCTGGTGATCGGCGACGTCCAGGGCCACAACGCCGAGGCCACCGCCGTGATGGGCCAACTGCGCAGCGGCCTGCGCGCGTACGCCACCGACGGGCACGACCCGGCCGCCACGCTGGCCCGGACCAGCCGGCTGCTGTCCGAGCTCGACACCGACCTCTTCGCCACCTGCCTCTACCTCACCCTCGACCCCGCCGACGGCACCCTGCGGGCGGCCCGGGCCGGGCATCCCTCCCCGGTCCGGATAGCGGCGGACGCCAAGGCCGTCGAGCTGGACCTGCCGGGCGGCCCGCCGCTGGGCGTGGACCCGGGGATGCCCTACCAACTGGCGGTCGGGCACCTGGCGGTGGGCGAGACGCTGCTGGTCTACACGGACGGCCTGGTGGAGGACCGCGAGGAGGACTACGACGAGTCGGTGCAGCGGATGCTCGGCGGTCTGGAGCTGTGGGCCCGGCAGACCGGCCCGGTCCGGCTCGGCCCGGCCGCGGCCCTGGAGCGGCTGGCCGACCTGCTCACCCTCAACGTGACCGAGCGCCGCTCCCGGCCGGACGACGTCGCCCTGCTGTTGCTGCACCGGAGTTCGCCGGTGCAGTGAGGAGGCCGCTCCCGCCCGGCGGCGGCGGGCAGACCCCTCCGGGCACGGGCCGGTCGGGCCCGAAGGAGGTCTGATTGACGTCGTATTGACGGGATATTGACGAGATCCGGTCACTTGGCGAGATCCGTTCACACCTTCGTAGGATCATCACCCTAGAATTCGCCGCGTGACGATGACTCAGTGGTGCGCAACGGCAACCGGCGTTCTCGCCGCCCTCGCCCTCGTGGCCGCCGCCCGCTACCGCGCGGTCTCCGTCACCCAGCGCCGCCGGGCCGACCGGCAGCAGCGCGACAACGCCCGCCTCCAGGAACGGCTCGCCACCGAACTCGCCCGCCGCGGCAGCGAGCTGGCGGCCGTCCAGCAGGAGCAGGAGCTCAACGCCTCCACCCAGCGGGCCTTCCTCAGCGTGGCCCGCCGGATCCTCGTGATGGCGCACGACCAGCAGGCCCTGCTGGACGAGATGGAACGCACCCACGACGACCCGGCGCTGCTGGAGGGCCTGCTCAAGGCGGACCACGCCGCCGCCCAACAGGCCCGCCTCGCCCAGACCCTGGCCGTCCTCTGCGGGGCCCGGGCCGGGCGGCACTGGCCCGAGCCGGTCTCCCTGGAGGACGTGGTGCGCGGCGCCCAGTCGCGCATCCTGCCCTTCCAGCGGGTGGTGGTCCGCAGCCGGATCGAGACCGCCGTGGTCGGCGCCGCCGCCGAGGCGCTCATCCACGCCGTGGCCGAACTGCTGGACAACGCGACCCGCTACTCCCCGCCCAGCACCCAGGTGTTCGTCACGCTGATGCCCGTGCACAACGGCGCCGTCGTCGAGATCGACGACGGCGGTGTCGGGATGCCCGAGCAGGCCGTCGCCAAGGCCGCCTCCGCGCTGGCCGGCGGCACCTCGCTGGAGGTCTCCCGCCTCGGCGAGGTGCCGCAGCTGGGCCTGGCCGCGGTCGGCCGGCTCGCCGAGCAGTACGGGTTCCGGGTCACCCTCAGCTCCGCGCCCTCCCCCTACGGCGGGGTGCGGGTCGTGGTGCTGCTGCCGAACGCGCTGCTCACCGAGCCGCTCCCGCCGACCGTCCCGGGCCTCGGCCCCGACGACCCGGCGTTCACGGCCGGCCCCCGCCGGGCCCCGGCCTCGCCCTACCCGGGCGGCCACCCGCTGACATCCGGCCACCCCCTGGTGGAGACCCCGCCGGCCGGCCCCACCGCTCCGCCGCCGCTGCCCCGCCGGAGCCACCGGCGCGACCGCGCCAACCGCCATGCCGCGCCGGCCGCTCCCCCGCCGGCGCCCGCCCCGCCGTACCGGTCCGCCCAGGACGCCCGGGCGTTCATGGCGATGTTCCAGGCCGGCACCGCCAACGGCCGATCGGCCGCCCGGACGCAGGCCCAGCCCCACCCTTCCCTTCCCGCTTCCCCCCAGCTCCCCCAGCGCTTCGGAGAGTTCCATGACCACCACCCCTGATCTCGGCTGGCTGCTCGCCGACATCATCTCCGTCCCCGAGGTCCAGCACGCCGTCGTGGTGTCCAACGACGGCCTGGAGATCGGCCGCAGCGCGGGCATCCTGCGCGAGGACGCCGAGCGGCTCGCCGCCGCGTGCTCGGGCCTGCAGTCGCTGGCCCGCGGCGTCGCCCAGGGCTTCGGCGGTCACGGCAGCGCCACCCGCCAGATCGTCATCGAGTACGGCGGCGGCTACCTCTTCATCGTCGCCGCCGGTGCCGGGGCCCATCTGGCCGTGGTGACCGGCGAGGCGGTGGACGCCGGCCTGGTCGCCTACCAGATGCAGGTCCTGGTCGAGCGGATCGGCAGCCATCTCACCAGCCCGCCGCGCGTCGATCACGCGGCGGGGGGCCAGCGGTGAACGGGCCGGTACGGCCCTATGTGATCACCGGTGGCCGCAGCCGGCCCACCCGTTCCGCGCTGGCCGTCGAGAGCCTGGTCAGCGCCGTGGCCGACCGGCCCGAACTGCCCGAGGACGCGCTGCTCAACCGCGAGCACCAGCGCATCCTGGACCTCTGCCGCAGCCTGCTCTCGGTCGCCGAGGTGGCCGCCTACCTCGGGCTGCCGCTCGGCGTCGTCAAGGTCCTGGTCGGCGACCTCTGGGACCTCGGCGCCGTCCAGGTGCTCCCGCCCGTCCCGCAGGCCGAGCGCCTGCCCGCAACCCTCCTGGAAGAGGTGCTCGTTGGCCTCCGCCAACTCCGCTGACCCGCGGACCGCCCGGCCCCAGTCGCCGCCGCAGCCGCACGCGCAGCCGCCCGAGCCGCAGTACCTGCCGCCGTCCGTCCAGGGCGCGGTGAAGATCCTGGTCACCGGCCCGTTCGGGGTCGGCAAGACCACGCTGGTCGGCGCGCTGAGCGAGATCACGCCGCTGCGCACCGAGGAGACCATGACGGCCGCCAGCAGCGGCATCGACGACCTCACCGGGCGCCCCGGCAAGACCACCACCACGGTCGCGCTGGACTTCGGCCGGATCACGCTCAACCCCCGGCTCGCCCTGTACCTCTTCGGCACCCCCGGGCAGCAGCGGTTCTGGCCGCTCTGGGACGACCTGTCGCGCGGTGCGCTCGGCGCCATCGCGATGGTGGACCTGCGCCGCCCGGACGAGAGCTTCGACGTGCTCGGCCGGCTGGAGGAGCAGCGGATCCCCTTCGCGGTGGCCGTCAACACCTTCCCGGACACGCCGAGTTACCCCGAGGAGGAGCTGCGCTCCGCCCTCGACCTGCTGCCCGACGTCCCGATCCTGTACTGCGACGCGCGGGACCGCCGGGCCGCGTACGACCTGCTGATCGACTTCGTCGACCATCTGCACTCCACCGCCGTACTGGAGCTCCAACGATGACGACTCCCGATCCGGGCCCGGCCGCCGCGCAGCCGGCCGGGCAGCTGTCCGCACCCCCCGGCTGCCCGGCGCACGCCGGCGGGGGCCTGCCGACCGGGGTGCCGCTGCCGCCGCTGTACGGCGCCGCCGTCGCCGACGACCCGCACGGCCTGTACGCCCGGCTGCGGGCGCAGTACGGTCCGGTCGCCCCGATCGAGCTGGAGCCCGGGGTCGAGGCCTGGCTGGTGATCGGCTACCCCGAGCTGCTCGAACTCACCCGCAACGAGGCGCTGTTCTCCAAGGACTCGCGCCGCTGGAGGGTCCCCGCCGAGGGCCGGCTGGCCGCCGACTCCCGGCTGCTGCCGATGACCGCCTGGCGGCCCACCCTGCTCAACCTGGACGGCGCCGAGCACCAGCGGCTGCGTGCCGCCGTCGCCGACACGCTGGCCCAGATCGACCACCGCCAGCTGCGCGAGACCACCGAGGCCGCCGCCGACGCCCTGATCGACAGCTGGGGCCCGGACGGCACCGCCGACCTGATCGCCCAGTACGCCCGCCGGCTGCCGCTGCTGGTCTTCACCCAGCTGATCGGGCTGCCCGCCGAGGCCGGACCGCGCCTGGTCGAGCTGATCAGCCACTTCGTCGACAGCAGCAAGGACTCCGTGCGCGCCAACGCGGAGTTCCAGGCGATCCTGGTCGACCTGGTCCGGCGCCGCCGCGCCGCGCCCGGCGCCGACCTCACCTCCTGGCTGCTGGCCCACCCGGCCGCGCTGAGCGACGAGGAGGCGGTGCACCACCTGGTGGTGATGATGGTCGCGGGCAACGAGACCACCATCAACTGGACCGGCAACACGCTGCGGCTGCTGCTCACCGACCGCCGCTTCCGGGCCACCCTCACCGGCGGCCGGCTCACCGTCGCCGACGCGCTGGAGGAGGTGCTCTGGCGCGACCCGCCGACGCAGAACTTCCCCGGCCGGTGGGCGACCGGCGACACCGTCCTCGGCGGCCAGTACATCAGCGCCGGCGACATGCTCGTGCTCGGCCTGGCCGCGGCCAACGCCGACCCGGCCGCCCAGGGCGCCTCGTCCGCCGCGCACGGCTCGCTCGGCGGCAACCGGGCCCACCTGGCCTGGGGCGCCGGCCGGCACGTCTGCCCGGCGCAGCACCCGGCCCGGATCATCGTCGAGACCGCCGTCGAGACCCTGCTGCACCGCCTCCCCGACCTCCAACTCGCCGTGCCGCCGAGCGACCTGGCCTGGCGTCCGTCGCCCTGGTCACGTGCCCTGGTCGGCCTGCCGGTGCTGTACAGCGCCTTCACCCCGCCCCGCCCGCCAGCCCCCGAGAGGCCGTCATGGACACCGCCGCCCCTGAGCTCGACCGACCCGGCCGCCGGCCCGAGCCCGTCCGGCTCGACCCCTTCGGACGGGACCAGCACGGAGAGAACGCCCGACTCCGGGAAGCCGGCCCGGCGGTCCTGGTGGAACTCCCTGGCGGGGTGGTGGTCTGGGCGATAACCCACCACGACACCCTCCAGGAGCTGCTCGCCGACCCCCGGGTGGGCAAGAACCCGCAGCTCTGGAGCACCTTCACCGAGGGCCGCCTGCCCAAGGGCTGGCCGTTGCTGAACTTCGTCACCGTGCCGGGCATGATCACCGCGGACGGCGAGGACCACCGGCGGCTGCGCGGTCTGGTCACCCAGGCGTTCACCCCGCGCCGGATCGCCGAGCTGCAGCCCGCCGTCGAGGCCCGCACGCTGGCGCTGCTCGACGACCTCGCCGGGCTGACGGGCGGGTTCGACCTGCGCGAGCACTTCGCCTACCCGCTGCCGATGCAGGTCATCGGCGAGCTGCTGGGCCTGCCGCCCAAGCAGCAGGACGAACTGCACGAGCTCTCCGACACCCTGGTCTCCAGCTCCGCCACCCCCGAGGCCGCGATCGCCGCCCAGCAGGGGCTGCAGGCGCTGCTCGCCTCCGTGGTCGAGGCCAAGCGCGCCGAGCCGGGCGACGACCTGACCACCGACCTGATCGCCGCCCGGGAGTCCGGGGACCGGCTCAGCGAGCGGGAGCTGGTCGGCACGCTGCTGCTGATGCTGGTGGCCGGCCACGAGACCACCCTCAACCTGATCACCAACGCCGTCCGCGCCCTGCTCGCCCACCCCGAGCAGCTGCGGCTGGTGCTCGACGGGGAGCAGCCGTGGTCCGCGGTGGTCGAGGAGACGCTGCGCTACGACTCGCCGGTCGGGCAGTTCCCGCTGCGGTACGCGACCGAGGACATCCCGGTGGGTGACGTGGTGATCCGGCGCGGCGAGGCCCTGCTCGCCTCGTACGCGGCCGCCGGTCGGGACTCGGGGCACTACGCGGACGCCGACCGCTTCGACATCACCCGGCAGCCGAACCGGCACCTCTCGCTCGGCCACGGCCCGCACTTCTGCCTCGGCTCCGGACTCGCCCGGATGGAGGCGGAGACGGCGCTGCGGTTCCTGTTCGACCGCTTCCCCGGGCTGGCCCTGGCCGAGGGGGCGGTGACGGAGCCGATCGGGTCGTTCGTCAGCAACAGCGTGAGGACGCTGCGGGTGACGGTGTGACACCGCCGCGGTGACCTGAGGGCGGCCGGGTCGTTGGGGGTTCCATGAAGAAACTCGCGACCCTGGCCGCCCTCACCATGGCAGGCCTCGCCCTGGCCGCCCCGGCCGCGTCGGCCACGACCTCCACCGCGACGTCGCCGGACGCCCTGGACGGGCTCTCCAGCGGCCTCAACCTGTCCCCCACCGATCTCGCCCTGCACGAGGCGGGCAAGCTCCCGCTGGTCGGGCACACCGCCCAGGAGGTGGAGGCGATCGGCACCAACCAGATGACCCACCCGGGCCTCAGCGGGCAGATCGGCTGACCGTCCGCCCGGGGTGCTCCCGGGGCGCGGGCGCTCGCGCGGGGCGCCCGGCCGCGGGTGCACGCCGTGGCCGACGGCCTCGGACCGGGCGTCGGCTCAGCCCGCCGCGAGGGCGTTCAGCTCCTGGTAGGTGAGCCCGCCGTCGAGCGCGGCGTACGTCCCCCCGGCGTACACCTCCTCGGCGGCGCGGCGCACCGCCGCGTACGCCGCCTTCGCCAGGCCCGGCCCGAGGCTGACCCGGGCCACGCCGAGCTTCGCCAGCTCCGGCACGGACGGCGAGCCCGGGCCGGCCAGGACGTTCAGCGGTGCCGGGACGGCGGCCACCAGGGCGGCGATCGTCTCCGGGTCCGCCACGCCGGGCACGAACACGCCGTCCGCGCCCGCCGCGACGTAGGCCCGCAGGCGGGCGACGGCCTCGTCCAACCGGTCGGCCGGGTCGCCGAGCTGCCGCAGGAAGACGTCGGTGCGCCCGTTGACGAAGAGCGCGATCCCGGCCGCGTCGGCGGCGGCCCGGGCCGCCGCGATCCGCTCGGCCGCCTCGGCGGCGGGCCGCGCCGCGTCCTCCAGGTTCACCCCGACCGCGCCGGTGGCCAGCAGGGCGGTGATCGTCTCGCCGACCTCGGCGGCCGTCGCGCCGAAACCGCTCTCCAGGTCCGCCGTCACCGGCAGCCCGACCGAGCGCACGATCAGCGCGGTCTGGGCGAGCACCTCGTCGCGGTCGGCCGCGTCGCCGTCCGCGCTGCCGAGCGTCCAGGAGACGCTCGCGCTGGCCGTCGCGACGGCCCGGGCCCCGGCGGCGGCGACCAGCCGCGCGCTCGCCGCGTCCCACACGTTGGCGAGCACCAGCGGCTCGCCGGGGCGGTGCAGGGCGTGCAGGGCGCGGGCCCGCTCCTGCTGAGTGGTCGTCATGCCGGGCACCCTACTTGGCGGCCGGGCTGAGGCGGGAGGTCACGCCGATCCGGTTCCAGGAGTTGATGGCGATGATCAGCGCGATCAGCTGGGCCAGCTCGGCCTGCTCGAAGTGCTCGGCGGCCTCGTTGTAGACGGCGTCCGGCACGTGCCCCTGGGTCAGCAGGGTCACCGACTCGGTCAGCGCGAGCGCCGCCCGCTCCTTGGCGGTGAACCAGGACGTCTCCCGCCAGGCCGGGAGGGAGAGCAGGCGGTGGTTCTCCTCGCCGTTCTTCAGGGCGTCCGTGGAGTGCATGTCGATGCAGAAGGAGCACCCGTTGATCATCGAGGCGTGCACCTTGACCAGCTCGGCCAGGACCGGGTCCACCCCGTGCCGGGCGGCGCGGTCCAGGGCGATCATGGCCTTGTAGAAGTCGGGAGCGAGGTCGGGCAGGGAGATCCGCTGCTCGGGGGCGGACACGGTGGCGGTGGCGTTCTCGTTCGTCGTCGTCATACCGGCCAGCCTAGGGGCCGAGTGGACTGTCTCCCTGGCACATTCGGGCCGCGAAATCGTGGGCCACTTGCGCGGGGTCGGCGGCCGCCGCGCGGCCTGCCCGAGTGTGGCACGGCGCGGGCGGCAGGGGGAGGGTGCGGGCCTGCCGGGATGCGAACGATCGTGCGAGGATCGCGGGGAGGGCGGTGCGGCCGGGCCGCCCGGTGTGGGCGAGGTCAGGGGGTCAGGATCGTGTGTACCGCGTTCGTCAGCATCGAACCGACGGCGTCGGTGCCGGTGCTGCTGCTGTCGGTGCGGGACGAGTACGCCGGGCGGCGGTGGTCCCCGCCGGACCACCACTGGCCCGCGCACCCCGCGGCCGTCGGCGGGCTGGACCTGGCGGCGGGCGGGACGTGGCTCGCCGTCGATCCGGGGGCGGCGGGGGCCGCCGGTGCGGCGGCCTGTCTCCTCAACGGCTTCGGCACGATGGCGCCGGCCCGGGCGCGGCTCTCGCGCGGGGAACTGCCGCTGATCGCCCTGCGGGACGGCGGGCTCGACCGGGTCGACCTGGAGCGGTACGACCCGTTCCACCTCGTCCTCGCGGGCCCGGCCGGGGCCCGGGTCCTGAGCTGGGGCGGCCGCACCCCGGCGGAGTACGACCTGCCGTCCGGGCTGAACGTCGTGCTCAACGACGGACCGGAGGGGCTGGCGGCGGACCGCACGGCGTCCGAACTGGTCCGCTCGCTGATGGCCGCGCGGGCCGCGCACTTCCGGGCCCGCTTCGAGTCCGCCGCCCGGCCGGCGCCGGTGCCCGGGCCCGCCACGACGGAGCAGGCGTGGGGCGCGTGGCTGCCGATCGTCTCCGGCGACGGCCTGGCGCTCGACGATCCGGCGGCGCTGATCCAGCGGCGGGAGTTCGGTGACGGGCGGATCTGGGGCTCGTCCTCGATATCGCTGCTCGCGTTCGGGCCCGACGGGGTGCGGTACGACTTCGGCCGGGCGCCGGTGGCGGAGCCGGGTGCGCCCGGGGACGGTTGGCGCCGGATCGGATAGACGGGGGGAGTAACGGGCATACGCTCCCCCCGTCGCACCGAGTCGGCCGGCCCCGGCCCGCCCGTCGGCCCTCGCCATCGGACCTGCCCGTCGGCCCTGCCCTGTCAGCCCTGGGCGCGGGCCTCCAGCCAGCGCTTCGCGAGGGTCGCGTTCACCGTGTAGAAGAACTCCGACTTGAGCCCCGGCTCGGTGGTGAGCGCCTCCACCCAGGTCATCGGCCAGTTGCGGCGCCGGTAGTGCTGGTGCACCGCGCGGGTGAAGGCGGCGAGGTTGCCCTGCAGGCTCTTCTTCTCCATGCCCAGCCGGGTGGCCAGCGCGGTGTAACTCACCCGCGCGTCCGGCTGGTCCGCCAGGATGTCCAGCACCCGGGCCACCGTCTGCACCGAGCCCAGCGGCTCGATCATCAGCCGGCGGAAGTCCTCGACCGTCCACTCCACGACCGGGAGCCGGCCGTCCTCCGCCGGGGCCCCCTCCGCCGGCGCGGCCGGGGGAGCGGCGGCCGTCCCGGTGGCCGCCGCAACCCCGGTGGCCGCCGTGGCACCGGTCAGTTCCGCGAGGTACGCGTACACCTGCGTGACGTACTGGCTCGGCACGGGCACCGAGACGAACTGCGGCTGGTTGTCCTGCGACATGTGGTCCTCCCCTGGTCTGTCCGCCGTCTTCGCTGTCCGGCGACAGCACCGATCCTGACAGACCGCCAGTCACCCTGTCCAGCCTTTACTGCCGACTACTTCCTTGATCTGTCGGGCAGCTGTCGCCCCTACTGCCCGCGGTCGTCCCGGCCGGCGCGCCCGACAGCCCAGCGGCGGGCAGATCCGTCCCGACCGGGGGACGACCTGCCGGAGGCAGCCGACGGCGACGTCCGGCCGAGCGCGCCGGTCCGGTCGCACCGGCGACCCGGCGAGGTGGCCCCGGGGCGATCGGAGGCACAACCTTGGAGTGGCCGGGAGAAGTTCTCCCGGCGGCTGGCGGGCGACCGGCGCGTCGAGCCGGTCCGCGAGGCCTTCGAGCAGGGCCGTCGCCGGACCCGGTGCGGGCGCTGCCCCGGAGCACCCGGCCGGGCGGCAGGCGCGTCGCCGCACCTGCCGCCCGGGCCGCCCCCGCCGTCCGCTCAGTCGCCGAGCAGCGCCCCCAGGCCGAGCCGCGCGAGGCGGTCCGGGTCGGTGAGGATGTCGAGCGCGGTGATCCGGCCGCCCCGGATGGTGAACGCCATGAGCGACAGCGGCTTGCCGTCGGCGAGGGAGAGCACACCGGGCGCGCCGTTGACGAGCACCGGGCGGCCGTCCTGGGCGAAGCGGGCGAAGGCGATCGCCTGCGAGGCGACGTCGGCCGCGCCGCGCCGCAGCAGACCCGGCCGCAGGGCGCCGCCGTCCGAGCGGGCCACCACGTCGGGGTCGAGCAGGGCGAGCAGGGCGTCCAAGTCGCCGCCGCGCGCGGCGCCGAGGAAGGCCTCCACCACCTCGCGGCGCAGGGTCAGGTCGGCGTCCTGCGCGGGCGCGGCGCCCTGGACGCGGCGGCGGGCCCGGCTGGCCAACTGCCGGGTGGCGGCGGACGTGCGGCCGAGGATCGGCGCGATCTCGTCGAACGGCACGGAGAACAGGTCGTGCAGGACGAAGGCGAGCCGCTCGGCCGGGGCGAGCTCGTCCAGCACCACCATCAGCGCGATCCCGACCGAGTCGGCCGTCAGGACCTCCTGCTCCGGGTCGGCCGCCCCGAAGGCGGCGACGACCGGATCGGGCAGCCGGACCAGGCCCTCCTGGCCGTCCTGGCCGTGCAGCGGGTCCTCCCGCCGCGCGGTGCGCGAGCGCAGCAGGTCCAGGCAGACCCGGCCGGTCACGGTGGTGAGCCAGGCGCCGAGGTTCTGGACGGCGCCGATGTCGGAGCGGTCCAGCTTCAGCCAGGTCTCCTGCACGGCGTCCTCGGCCTCGCTGAGCGAGCCCAGCATCCGGTAGGCGACGGCCCTCAGCTGGGGCCGGTGCTCCTCGAACCGCCGGGCCAGAATCTCGTTCCCGCTCACCTGTCACATCCTCGCGTCGCGATCCGTCGGTGCAGTGAAGGACGATAACCGGCCCGGCGCGCAAGGCACTCGGGCCCTCGACGGAGGAGACGCCATGACCGCCCGGATGAAGAACCCCGCGATGGTCCTGCCCGACGCGATGAAGGGCATCCAGAACATCTACCGGGCCATGTACCAGGGCGGCGTCGCCCCGCAGATCATGGAGCTGGTGCATCTGCGGGCCAGTCAGATCAACGGCTGCAGCGCCTGCGTGTTCGCCGGCGTGACCACCGCGAAGAAGGGCGGCGAGAGCGACGAGCGCCTGCACGCCGTCGCCGCCTGGCGCGAGGCGCCCTTCTTCACCGAGGAGGAGCGCGCGGCCCTCGCCCTGACCGAGGCGGCCACCCGGCTCGCCGACCGCTCCGGGCCGGCCGTGCCGGACACGGTCTGGGACGAGGCCGCCGACCACTTCAACGAGGCGCAGCTCTCCGCGATCATCCTGATGATCGGCCTGACCAACCTCTTCAACCGCCTCAACGCCACCATCCAGGAGCCCGCCGGCGCGACCTGGGGCTGACCGCCGCCCGACGGGCACCCGCCGCCGCGCCGCTGCGACGATAATCCCGTACGGACAACAGCCCGGACGGCACAGCGCCCCGCACGGATCGGCCCCTCCCGCCCATGAGCACCACCTCCTGGACCGCCTTCGGCGGCGATCTGCACCTCGACCTCACCGGTCGGCGGGCGGCGGGAACCGGCCTGCGGGCGGCCCTGGAGGACGCGCTGCGGGAGGCCGTGCAGGACGGCCGGCTGGCCCCGGGCACGCGGCTGCCGTCGTCCCGGGCGCTCGGCGAGGACCTGGGGATCGCCCGCAACACCGTGGTCGAGGCGTACGGGCAGCTCACCGCCGAGGGGTGGCTCGCCTCGCGACAGGGATCGGGCACCACGGTGGCCGGGCGGACGACGCCCCGGCCCGGCCGGCGCGCGGCCGATCCGCCGCGCGGGCGCCGGACGGCCCGGTACGACCTGATGCCCGGACGGCCGGACGTCTCGCTCTTCCCGCGCACCGCCTGGCTGACCGCCGCCCGGCGGGCGCTCGCCACCGCGCCGCACGAGGCCTTCGACTACGGCAGCCCGCTCGGGCGGATCGAGCTGCGGCAGGCGCTCACCGACTACCTCGCCCGGGTGCGCGGGGTCCGCACCGACCCCGACCACCTGCTGATCTGCTCCGGCTTCACCCAGGGCATCGGCCTGCTCTGCACCGCCCTGCGCGAGCGCGGCGCGGGGCGGGCACGCGGCGCCCGCACCCTGGCGGTCGAGGGGTACGGGCTGCCGCCGCAGCGCGACATGGTCCGGGCGGCCGGGCTGACCCCGGCGCCGCTGCCGCTGGACACCGCGGGTGCCCGGACCGAGCTGCTCGGCGCCCGGCGGGACGCGGCCGTCCTGCTCACCCCCGCCCACCAGTACCCGACCGGCGCGGCGCTGGCCGCCGACCGCCGGTCGGCCGCCGTCGGCTGGGCCCGCGAGCAGGACGGGTACGTGATCGAGGACGACTACGACGGCGAGTTCCGCTACGACCGGCAGCCGCTCGGCGCGATGCAGGCGCTCGACCCCGAGCGGGTCGTCTACGCGGGCACCGCGGCCAAGAGCCTGGCCCCCGGCCTGCGGCTGGCCTGGCTCGCCCTGCCGGACGCCCTGGTCGAGCCGGTGGCCCGGCTGAAGCAGCTGGCGGACACCATGTCCCCGGTGCTGGACCAGCTCACCCTCGCCGAGCTGATCACCTCCGGCACCTACGACCGCCATGTGCGCCGCAGCCGGCTGCACTACCGGCGGCGCCGGGACGCACTGGTCGCGGCGCTCGCCGAACGCGCCCCGCACGTCCGGGTGACGGGCATCGCCGCCGGGCTGCACGCCGTGCTGCAACTGCCGCCCGGCGCCCCCTCGGAGGCCGAACTGCTGGCCCGTGCCGAGGACTTCGAGCTGGCCGTCACCGGCCTCTCCTGGCACCTGGCCGATCCGGCGCTCGCCCCGGACGCCCCGCCGGCCCTGGTGGTCGGCTACGCCACCCCGCCCGACCGCCTCTTCCCGGCCGCCCTGGACGCGCTCTGCGCGCTGCTGCGGACGGCGGGAGCAGCCGGCGCGAGCTGACGGTTCCGGTGAACTGCCGCTCGGCGAAGGCTACTTGTTGCGATTGCCCAGCTCGAAGAGCAGCATGATGAAGCCGGCGAAGGCGTGCGTGGCGACCATGTAGATCAGGACCCGGATGCCGACCCGGCGGTTGGCCCACTTGCCGGCGTCGACGGTCTTCGGGGCCTCGGCCGGGGCGACGGCGGCGAGGGCCTCGGTGGCCGCGCCGGCGGTGGTGGCGGTGGTGGTGGGATCAGCCATGGGAGATCTCCTCCGGGAGTTCTGACGGTGGGTCAGTGCGGTGTGGCGGGGCCGCCGCCGAGGCAGAGTTCGCCGCCGGGGCTCTGCAGCAGGGTGTGCACGAAGAGCAGCTCCACCCCGTCCGCCGAGTCGGCGGCGATGCAGTGCGGGGTGAGCGAGTCGAAGTGCGCGGAGTCGCCCTGCGCGAGCAGGTGGACGCGGTCGCCGAGGGTCAGCCTCAGCCGGCCCTGGAGGACGTAGAGCCACTCCTCGCCGGGGTGCACCCGGACCACCTCGTCCTGCACGCCCGGGGGGACGTGGACGCGCAGTGCCTGCATCGCCCGGCCGGGGGCGCCGGCCCGCCGGTAGCCCCAGCCGCCCGCGCGGCCCGGTTCGATCGCGCCGCCGCGCACCACCGGGTCCGCCTCGGCCGCGGACTCGCCGAGGAGGCCGGAGACGGAGGTTCCGTAGGCGCGGGCGAGGCCGAGCAGGACGGGCAGCGAGGGCTGCCGGCGGCCGGTCTCCAGCCGCGACAGATAGGCTGGGGAGAGGCCGACCCGGGAGGCGGCGACCTCCAGCGTGAGGCGGCTGCCGAGCCGGTGCTCGCGCAGCCTCGCGGCGAGGCCGACGACCTCCAGGTCGTCGATCCGGTCGCCGGGGGTGGAGGGGCCGGGTGGGCTGGTGGTCATGTGACCAGTGGACACCTCCCGTGCCGCACGGGCAAGAATTTTGCCTCAGAGGCAAACCGCCCCCGGGCCCCTACGGCCGGGGGATGTTCCGCAGGTTGCTCCGGGCCAGGTCGATCATGCGCCCGACCCCGCCGGAGAGCACCGTCCGCCCGGCCGCCAGCGCGAAGCCCTTCAGCTGCGCGGCCGTGATGTGCGGCGGGATGGAGAGCGCGTTCGGGTCGGTGACCACGTCCACCAGCGCCGGTCCGGGCCGTTCCAGCGCCTCCGCGAGCACCTCCCGCACCCGCGCCGGATCGGTGACCCGCTTGGCCGGGATGCCCATCGCCCGGGCGATCCCGGCGTAGTCCACGTCCCCGTTGTCGATCTCCGCCTCGGGGTAGCCGGAGACCAGCATCTCCAGCTTGATCATGCCGAGCGCCCCGTTGTTGAAGACCACCGTCTTCACCGGCAGCCGGTGCTTCACCACCGTGAGCAGCTCGCCCAACAGCATCGAGAGGCCGCCGTCCCCGGACATCGAGACGACCTGCCGCCCGGGGCAGGCCAGCTGGGCGCCGATCGCGTGCGGCAGCGCGTTCGCCATCGAGCCGTGCAGGAAGGAGCCGATCACCCGGCGGCGGCCGTTGGGCCGGAGGTAGCGGGCGGCCCAGACGTTGTTCATCCCGGTGTCCACGGTGAACACCGCGTCGTCGGCGGCGACTTCGTCCAGCACCGAGGCCACGTACTCGGGGTGGATCGGCAGGTGCTTGTCGATGTCCCGGGTGTAGGCGCCGACCACGTCCTCCAGCGAGCGGTAGTGCTTGCCCAGCATGTCGTCCAGGAAGGTGCGGTCGGCCTTGGGCTCCAGCAGCGGCAGGACGGCGCGCAGGGTGGCCGAGACGTCGCCGTGGACGGCCAGCTCCAGCGGGGTGCGGCGGCCGAGGCGGGTGGCGTCGTGGTCCACCTGGACGGTGCGGGCCTGCGGGAGGAAGGAGTCGTACGGGAAGTCGGTGCCGAGCAGCACGAGCAGGTCGGCGGAGTGCACCGCCTCGTGGCAGGCGCCGTAGCCGAGCAGACCGCTCATGCCGACGTCGTACGGGTTGTCGAACTGGATCCACTCCTTGCCGCGCAGGGAGTGGCCGACCGGCGCGTGCAGGACCTGCGCGACCTCCATCACCTCGGCATGCGCCCCCCGGACGCCCGCGCCGCAGAACAGGGTGACCTTGCGGGCGTCGTTGAGGGCGCGGGCGAGGGCCTGGACCTGGCCCCAGGGCGGCGCGGCGACCGCCTGCTCGGTGAGGAAGTGGCTGCTGCCGGTCGGCCCGGCGGCCGGCAGCGCGGCGACGTCGCCGGGGAAGGCCAGCACGGAGACGCCGTGGGCGCCCAGCGCGTGCTGGATCGCGACCCGCAGCAGCCGGGGCAGCTGCGCGGGCGTGGAGACCGTCTCGCACCAGCTGCTGCAGTCCGTGAACACCCGCTCGGGGTGGGTCTCCTGGAAGAATCCGGTGCCGATCTGCCCGGACGGGATGTGCGAGGCGAGCGCCAGCACCGGCAGACCGCTGCGCTGGGCGTCGTACAGGCCCTGGATCAGGTGGGTGTTGCCGGGCCCGCAGCTGCCCGCGCAGACCGCGATCCGGCCGCTCAACTCGGCCTCGGCGGCCGCCGCGAAGGCGCCGGCCTCCTCGTTGCGGACGTGCACCCAGCTGATGCCCTCGGCCCGGCGGATGGCGTCCACCACCGGGTTGAGGCTGTCCCCGACCACCCCGTAGACCCGCTCCACGCCGGCCTGCCGGAGCACCTCCACCATCTGCTCGGCCACACTCACCACGGGGCGCTCCTTCACCGGCCGCCGGTTGCCACAGGACACCAGCACCCTCCGGCGGGGCGGCCCGCGCCGCACCCCGGCCGGGGCGAACGGGTGACGTCCCCGGTCGCCGCCGAGGGCGACCGGGGACGCGGCCGCTCGGGCCGTCGCGCTGCTCCGCTACCGGGCTGTTCCGTTGCCGGGCCGCCCGGGCTGCTCGGCTACTCGGCCGCGAGGTGTTCCGGCCCGGGGCCCAGCGTGCCGCTGACCACCCCCGCCTGCGGCTGGCGCCGGGCCGGCTCACGGCCCGGCGGCTGGGCGCACCGCTCCTGGGTGGGCGGCACGAAGGTCGGCAGGGTGACCGGCTCCCCCGCCTTCACCTGCACCCCCTCGCCGTCGTGCCGCAGGTGGATCACCTCGCCGCGGCGCAGCGTGTACGTCGTGCCGTCGTGGGTGATCCGCACCCCGAGCAGCTGGCCGCGCACCATCAGCGAGAAGCTCAGCCGCATCAGTCCGGCCGGCAGCCGGGGCCGGAAGGAGAGCGCCTCGCCGTGGTCCCGCAGTCCGCCGAAACCGGCCACCAGCGCGATGCAGGCGCCGGCCAGCGAGGCCATGTGCAGGCCGTCGCGGGTGTTGCCGCCGAGGTCGTGGAGGTCCATCAGGGCGGCCTCGGCGGTGTAGTCGTACGCGAGGTCCAGCTGTCCGACCTCGGCGGCGATCACCGCCTGGGTGCAGGCGGACAGCGAGGAGTCGCGGACGGTCAGCCGCTCGTAGTAGGCGAAGTTGCGGGCCTTCTGCTCGTCGGTGAAGGCGTCCCCGCGCACCTGCATGGCGAGCACCAGGTCGGCCTGCTTGACCACCTGCTTCCGGTACAGGTCGAAGTACGGGTAGTGCAGCAGCAGCGGGTAGTTCTCCGGCGGGGTGCGCTCGAAGTCCCAGACCTGGTGGTCGGTGAAGCCGTCCGCCTGCGGGTGGACGCCGAGGTTCTCGTCGTAGGGGATGAACATCGCGGCGGCGGCGTCCCGCCAGGCGGCGGTCTCCTCGGTGTCCACCCCGAGCGCGGCCGCCTCGCGCGGGTGCCGGGCGGCGGACTCGGCGGCGGCCCGCAGGTTGCTCTGCGCCATCAGGTTGGTGAAGACGTTGTTGTCGGCGACGGCGCTGTACTCGTCCGGCCCGGTGACGCCCTCGATGCGGAAGTTGCCGGCCGCGTCGTGGTGACCCAGCGAGCGCCACATCCGGGCCGTCTCGACCAGCAGTTCCAGCCCGTACTCGCACTCGAACTCGACGTCCCCGGTGGACCGGACGTAGCGGGCGACGGCGGCCGCGATGTCCGCACCGATGTGGAACGCCGCCGTGCCGGCCGGCCAGTAGCCGGAGCACTCCTCGCCGCGGATCGTCCGCCAGGGGAACACCGCGCCGGCGAGGCCGAGTTGGACCGCCCGGTCGCGGGCCATCGGCAGTGTGGTGTGCCGCCAGCGCAGCGCCTGGTTGACGGCGCTCGGCAGGCAGTAGGTGAGCACCGGCAGGACGAAGGTCTCGGTGTCCCAGAAGCTGTGCCCGTCGTAGCCGGGGCCGGTCAACCCCTTGGCGGGGATGGCCCGTTCCTCGCTCCGGGCGCCCGCCTGCAGGACGTGGAAGACGGCGAACCGGACGGCCTGCTGGAGTTCGACGTCGCCCTCGATCTCGACGTCGCTGGTCTCCCAGAACTCCTGGAGGAACGAGGCCTGTTCGGCCACCAGCCCGTCCCAGCCGGTGTACCGGGCGGCGTTCAGCGCGGCCTCCACCTGGTCCCGGACGGCGGGCAGCGAGCGGGTCGCGGACCAGCCGTAGGACATGAACTTCACCAGCCGCAGCTTCTCGCCCGGTTCGAGCAGGGTGGTGACGCTGATCCGGCAGTGGTCCGCCTCGGCCTCGGCGACGGTGTCCAGCCGGTCCGGACCCTCGATGATGTGGTCCATCCCGGCCGCCACCCGGATGCCGCTGTAGCGGGTGCGGTGCACCAGGACGGCCTTGCTGCCGCCCGCGTGGTGCGCCTCGGCGAGCAGCGGCGCCTCCAGCACCGCGGACGCCCGCGGATCGCCCTCGGCGCCGCCGGGCAGCTGCTCGTTGGCGACCAGCTCCGACTGCAGGACGATCCGGACCGGCCCGTCCACCGCCTCCACGGTGTACTCCACGGCGGCGATCGCCCGCTGGGTGAGGGAGACCAGCCGGGTCGAGTGCACCTTGATGGTCCGCCCGGCCGGGGAGGTCCACTCCGCCTCGCGCCGCAGCAGCCCGTCCCGGAAGTCCAACCAGCGCCGGTGGTTGAGCAGTTCGCCGTAGCGCAGGTCGAAGGGCTCGTCGTCCACCAGCAGTCGGATGATCTTGCCGTTGGTCACGTTGATGACGCTCTGGCTGGACTCCGGGTAGCCGTAGCCGCCCTCGCCGTACGGCAGCGGGCGCAGCTCGAAGACACCGTTCAGGTAGGTGCCGGGCAGGCCGTGCGGCTCGCCCTCGTCCAGGTTGGCGCGCAGGCCGATGTGGCCGTTGGAGAGCGCGAAGACGGACTCGGCGCGGGCCATCGCGGCCAGGTCGAGGCCCTGTTCGGCGATCTGCCAGGGATCGACGGTGAAGTTGTCCAGCCCGGTCATGCCGCGCCCCCTTCGAGCAGCTCGGCGAGGTCGCCGACGACCACGGTGGCGCCGTGGCGGCGCAGTTCGTCGGCCTGGCCGGTGCGGTCGACGCCGACCACCGCGCCGAAGCCGCCGGCCCGGCCGGAGGCGACCCCGGCGAGCGCGTCCTCGAAGACCGCGGCATGCGCGGGCTCCACGCCCAGGGCCCGGGCGCCCGCCAGGTAGGTGTCCGGCGCGGGCTTGCCCGGCAGGCCGTCCCGTTTGGCGACCACGCCGTCCACGACGACGTCGAACAGCTCCTCGATCCCGGCGGCGCGCAGCACGTCCCGGCAGTTGGCGCTGGACGAGACCACCGCGGCGGGCAGCCCGAGCGCCCGCAGCCGGTGGACGTAGGCGACCGAGCCGTCGTACGGCTGGACGCCCTGCTCGCGGATCATGCGCAGCACGGTGTCGTTCTTGGCCAGGCTCACGCCGTGCACGGTGCGGGCGCCGGGTGGGTCGGCGTCGGTGCCCTCGGGCAGGTCGATGCCGCGGCTGTGCAGGAAGGCCCGGGTGCCGTCGAGTCTCGGGCGGCCGTCGACGTGGGTGTCGTAGTCGGTGACGGCGTCGAAGGGGACGAACTGCCCACCGGTGCGGGCAGCTTCGGCGCGCAGGAAGGCGTCGAAGGTGTCCTTCCAGGCCGCGGCGTGCACCTTGGCGGTCTGGGTGAGCACCCCGTCGAGGTCGAAGAGGAAAGCGCGGATGTCGTCCGGAAGCCCCAGCATGGGTGCAGTCTTACCCGCGAATGCGGGGAAGCCCCCCATTCCCGGCGGCGCGTCGCGGGAACGGGCGGCTTCCGGGGCCGCGGCGGTGGGGCCGCGGCGGGTCGGCCGCGGCGGCGCGGCTACGGCGAGTCGGGCGAGGCGATCACCGCGAAGACGGCTCCCTGCGGGTCCTGGACGACGGCCATCCGGCCGGACTGCATGTCGAACGGCGGCTGGATCACCGAGCCGCCGGCCCGGACCAGGGCGTCCACGGTGGAGTCGGTGTCGTCCACCGAGAAGTAGGTCATCCAGTGCGGCGGCGTACCGGGTGCCAGGTAGTCGGGCAGCCGCTGCATGCCGCCCACCGTGCGGTCGCCGACGTTGAGCGAGAAGTAGCCGTCCAGGCCCTGGACGGTCGCCGGGCGCAGGCCCAGCGCCCGGTGGTAGAACGCCCCGGCCACGTCGGTGTCGGTGGTGTTGAGCTCGTTCCAGACCAGCGCGCCGGGCTCGTTGACGATGCCCGCGCCGATGAAGTCGACCTTCTGCCAGACGCCGAACACCGCGCCGGCCGGGTCCGCCGCGACCAGCATCCGGCCGACGGTGCCGACGTCCATCACCGGGTAGAGGATCGTGCCGCCGCTCTCGGCGACGGACCGGGCGGCGGCGTCGGCGTCGTCCGCGGCCAGGTAGGTGGTCCAGCCTACGGGCGGGAGCGGCTGGCCCTCGGGAGCCGTCTGCGCCATGATCCCGGCCACCGGCCTGCCGTTCAGCGCGCACACGGCGTAGCCGCCGAACTCGGGCGGGCCGACCTCACCCTGCCAGCCGAACAGGTCGCGGTAGAAGTCGAGCGCGGCCTGTTGGTCGCTCGCCATCAGGTCGATCCAGCACGGGGTGCCGGGCTTGTACGGAGCGGTCACTACGGGCATTGCTGGGCCTCCAGAAGACTGGTTCCTCCGCCGCGACCGGGCGGGGCGCCGGGGGTCGCTGGCAGCGGCGCGGCCGGGCGGCGGTACACCGCCCACCTTCGCCGCGCCGTCGCGATCGCGCCACCGGACGGCGACCCGGCGGGCGACCCGTGCCGCGCGGGCGTACCGGCGGCGAACCGCGCGGCGGGGGCGCTCACGGGGCGTGCTGCGGCGGCTTCACGAAGTAGGGCTGCACCTTGCCGCTCTGCGCGTGGTCCTTGAGCCGGACCAGCAGCTCGGCCCAGGTACCGGCCACCAGCGGCACGCCGTCCTCGCTGCCGGGCTGCCAGCCGCCGTGGCGCAGCAGCAGCCGGGTGCGGTCGCTCGCGCCGGGCTGGTCGGCGAGGTCCCAGCTGATCCAGGTGCCCGCCCAGTGCGGCGGGAAGGTGCCGACGTTCGTCCACACCACCCGTTCGCGGTCGGCGCGCTCCCGGCGGAGCCGGAAGGGCTCGGGGACGTCGGGGAAGTCGAGCAGCAGCACGTCGCCGTCCCGGTCCACCTCGGTGGTCCACCAGCCGGTCAGGCCGTCGTGGCTGTCCAGCGCGGCGAGGACGACGGCGCGCGGCGCCGCGATGTCGATCTGCAGGGCGATCTCGGCCATGAGGTCCGCCTTTCGGGCCGGCGCCCCCCTGCTGCGCCCCCTCCGGCCACCATGGCACGGGCCCGGGGCGCACGCGCCCCGGGCCCGGTACCGTCGCCGTCCGTGCCCGCCGGCTACCCGCCGCTGCCGTAGGAGGTGTTGGCGCAGATGTCGTCGTCCGCCGAGCGGGCGTCGTTGGTCACGCTGGTGGGCAGCGGGGCCGGCACCGCGGGCGCGGCCGGGGTGCCGGCGGTGCCGGTGGCTCCCGGGGCGGCCGCGCCGCCGCCGTTGGCCGCCACGAAGTCCTTGCCCACGATCACGGTGATGCCGGCCGACTTGCCGACCTCCACGGTCGCCCCGGGGAACAGCGCGGCGACCTTGTCCGCGTTGGCCTTCTGCCCGGAGCCGTACTCGACCATCGTGGTGGCGTACTTGGTGCTGGCGGCGGGGCCCGCCTTGCTCGCGGCGAACTTCGCCCCCTTCAGCAGCTCGCTGGCCTTGCCGTCCATGCCGGCGGCGGTGGTCCCGTTGTAGACGGACACCTTGACGGCCGCGTTGCCCGCGTCGGCGGCCGGCACCGGCGCCGAGCTCGACGCGGCCGGGGTGGTCGGCTCGGCGGGCGTGCCGGTCGCGGCGGGCTGCTCGCCGGTGGCGTTCTGGCCGTCGATGGTCCGGTCCGCCTTGAGGGTCTCCCAGAGCTTGTCGGCGTCCGCCTTGACGATGTCGATGTTCTTGTCCTGGGTCCGGAAGCGCCACGGCAGCGTGATGAACTTGAGCTCGTGCATGTCGATGTTCTTCAGCGACAGGCCGAAGGAGAGCAGCTTGTCGGCGGAGCCCAGGCCCGGGTCGACGATCATCGACTTGGTGGCGGCGTCCGCGAGCGGCAGCAGCGTGGTCGGGTTGAGGCCCTGGCCCTTGATGTTGGAGGCGAGCGAGCCGAGGAAGGCCTGCTGCCGCTTCATCCGGCCGATGTCGGAGCCGTCGCCGATGCCGTGGCGCAGCCGGACGTAGTCGAGCGCCTGCTGGCCCTCGACCTTCTGCTTGCCCTGCGACAGGACGAGCTTGCCCTTCTTGGGGAGGTTGGGGTTGATGTCGCCCTCGTAGATCGGCTGGGGCAGGCAGATGTCGACACCGTTGACGGCCTTGGTCATCGCGGCGAAGCCCTGGAAGTCCACCACGATGGTGTGGTCGACCCGGATGCCCGTGAGCTTCTCCACCGTGTTCTGGGTGCAGGCCGGGTTGCCGTCGTCACTGGCGCCCTTGGAGAACGCCGCGTTGAACAGGTCGCTGGTGGCCGGCTTGCTCCACGAGCCGTTCGGCAGCTTGCAGGACGGGATCGCCACCATGGCGTTGCGCGGGATGGAGATCCCGACGGCGTGCTTGTGGTCGGCGTAGACGTGCAGCAGGATCGTGGTGTCCGAGCGGGCACCGCCCTCTTCCCCGCCGCCGAGGTCGGAGTTGTCCTTGCCGCGGCTGTCCGAGCCGATCAGCAGCACGTTGACCGGCTTGTTGCCGTCCGCGTTGGCCTGGGCCTCCGGCGGCCGGTCGCCGGCTATCGCGTCCGCGTCGAAGGTCTTGATGTTGGCGTTGAGCTTGAGGTAGATCGCGCCGCCCGCGCCGGCGACCAGCACCAGCACCCCGGCCGCCGACCAGGCGACGATCTTCTTCACGTTCTTCTTGGGCTTGCGGCTGTTGCGGGCCGCCGCCCGGCCGCCGGCCGCCGGCGCCTCGGCACCCGCCCGGCCGCCCCTGCCCTGGGCTCCCTTGTCCTGCGCGCCCTTGTCCTGGGCACCCTTGCCCTGGGCCGCGCGCCGGGCCTGCGCCCGCCCGCCGGTCCGCGGCTGCGGCACCCCGCCGTCGCCGCCCTCGGTCGTGAGCGCGCCGGGCGCGTCGTCACCACGAGCCGGGCCCTCGCCCCACTGACCTGACATCCGTGTACCTTTCACCGGCGGACGCGGCGCCCCACGACCGGGCGCTCTGCACACAAGAGAGACGGCCTGGAACGCCCCCGGGTTGCACATACGAAGGTCGTAATGACCGATGAACACCCCCGCGGCCGACTCCGCCGTCCCCCTCCGGAGCCCCCTGCGACCACAACAAGCCCCTTCCGGAGCATACAAGCCGGTCATATTTATCCGGCCACACCGCCGGTGACCGAGACACCGACGGGCACCGCACCATGTGCCGCGTGACGTACGGCACTTCGGGCCGGCGGCCACCGCCGCCGGCCGCCGGGCCGGACGGGCAGGCCTGACGAGCACTCAGCGCGCACCCCGGCCACCACCCGCGCCCCGGGCCCGCCGCAGCCGGCCGGACCGCGGCAGAACGCCGCCGGGAACCCGAAAGACCCAGGTCGGAGATCTCCGACCTGGGTCTTCACGGTGGGCCGCCAGGGGCTCGAACCCTGAACCTACGGATTAAAAGTCCGCAGCTCTGCCAATTGAGCTAGCGGCCCGTGGCCCGCCCCGTGCGGGGCGGGCCAGGGCGATCCTACCCGGTGGCGCCCACGGCTCCGCCAGTGGATTGTGCGGACGCGCCGGGCTCAGCGGCTGTCCGGGAGGGGTGGGGTGTAGTGGGCGGCGCGGACGCGGCGGAGCCAGGCCTCGGCGGGGCGCGGGTCCGGGGCCGACGGGAGGACGCCGGGGCGGGCGAGGCGTTCGGCGGCGGTGGCGAGCAGGGACTCGGCGGTGGCGGGGTGTTCGGCGATGCGGTCGCCGAGGTCGCGGACCCGCTCCGGGTCGGGCAGCCGGACGACGTTCTCGCCCGTCTCGTGGAGCCGCACGCCCTGCTCGGTGAGCCGGACCAGGTGCCGGGCGTGCTTGGCCGCCCGGCGGTGACCGGCCCGGTCGGCGGTGTCGCGGGTGAGCAGCTTGCGGAACTGCTGGTCGGCGTAGCCGAGATAGGAGTTACGGACGGCCGGGGCGCTCAGGAAGGAGCCGCGGATCGCGATCAGCTCCTCGCCCAGCGGGCTGCGCACCTCGTACAGGTCCGCCGGCAGCCAGACGAGTTCGGAGGCGGTCGGGTTGCAGGTGAGCGCGAGGCGGCACCACTTGGCGGCCTCGTGCAGGGTGGTGTCGGGATCGGTGGTGACCTGGGACTCGGCCGGGCGGTGCAGGCCGTGGAAGTCCTCGGTGGGGGCGGCGAACAGGCCGAGCCGGTCGACGTCCGAGCCGGCGTGGGCGAAGCCGTACGCGGTCGAGCCGACCACGCCCGAGAGCAGGACGGTGCCGGGTGCGGGGGGCATGGGTCTCCTCGGATCTCGGGCGCCGGATCTCGGGCGTCAGGTGTCGGGCGTCAGGTGTCGGGCGTCGGCTGTCGGGCCGCCTCGCGGGCGGCGGCGGTCCGAGGAGTCTGCCCTGCCGGGGCCGCACCGGGCGAACGAATTCCCGTGCCTCGAACGGCTTCCGCCCCACCGGCTTGGCCCGCCGCCCACCGGGTAGCGTTCGAACCATGTCCTCCCTTCCTTCCGCCGCCGTCACCGACGCCGCCTCCGCCGACCGTCCGGAGGTCCTCCTGATCACCGGAGCCGGACGCGGCATCGGCGCCGCCACCGCTCTGCTGGCCGGGCGGCGCGGCTACCGGGTCTGCGTCAACTACCGCGCCGACGAGGCCTCCGCCACCGCCGTGGTGGACGCCGTCCGGGCCGGGGGCGGCACCGCCGTCGCCGTCCGGGCCGACGTCACCCGTACCGCCGAGGTCGAGCGGCTGTTCGCCACCGTGGACGACGAACTGGGCCCGCTCACCGCGCTGGTGAACAACGCCGGCACGCTGGAGAAGCAGTGCCGGCTGGAGGAGATCGACGAGGACCGGCTGAACCGGATCTGGGCCTCCAACATCACCGGCCCGTTCCTCTGCGCCGCGCAGGCCGTCCGCCGGATGTCCACCCGGTACGGCGGGCGGGGCGGCGCCATCGTCAACGTCTCCTCCGCCGCCTCCCGGCTCGGCTCGCCGAACGAGTACGTGGACTACGCGGCCGCCAAGGGCGCCGTCGACTCGATGACCCGCGGGCTGGCCCTGGAGGTCGCCGCCGAGGGCATCCGGGTGAACGCCGTCCGCCCCGGTCTGATCCACACCGAGATCCACGCGCTGGGCGGTGAGCCCGGCCGGGTCGACCGGGTCGCGCCCGGGCTGCCGATGCAGCGCGGCGGGCGGCCGGAGGAGGTCGCCGAGGCGATCCTCTACCTGCTCTCCCCCGCCGCCTCGTACAGCACGGGTACCTTCCTGGACGTCTCCGGCGGCCGTTGAGACCGCGCGGTCCGTTTCCTTCCCCCGCGAGCTCCCCCGCCCGTACGGTGGAGCCCATGACCGACGACCTGCCGGACCGTGAACCCGACCTGCCGTCCGCCTTCCTCGACATCCCCGGCGTGCGCAACTTCCGCGACGCCGGGGGCGTCGGCACCCTGCGCACGGGCGTGCTCTTCCGCTCCGGGTCCTTCCACACCCTCACCCCGGAGGGCGCCCAGCGACTCAAGGACCTCGGTCTGCGCACCGTGATCGACCTGCGCAGCCCCTTCGAGCTGGAGACCTGGCCCGACCTGCGGTTCGGCCTCGACCACGAGGCGCTCAGCCTCCCCACCCTCCCGGCCGACCGCGAGGACCTCGACCGCCCGTGGCCCGAGGACCAGGCCGAGCTCTACCCCTTCATGGCCGAGACCGCCGGCCCCTCCCTGGTCGCCGCGATCCGCCGCCTCGGCGCCCCCGGCGGTGTGCCGGCCGTCGTCCACTGCGCCGTCGGCAAGGACCGCACCGGTCTGACCATCGCGGTCGTGCAGTCCCTGCTGGGCGCCTCCGACGCCGACCTGATGGCCGACTTCCTGCTCTCCAACGCCGGCCTCGGCCTGCTCGCGGGCCCGACCCCCTACGTCGACGAGACCGGCACCGAGCGCGTCTCGCGCCCGATCTCCGCCCCGCTGCTGGCCTCGTCCCTCAGCTGGATCCGGGCCCGGCACGGCTCCGTCGCCGACTACGTCCGCGCCCACGGCACCACCGAGGCCGAACTGGCCGCCCTCCGCGCCAACCTGTCGGCCTGATCGGGGCCGCCGGCCGCCGCCCGGCCGGCGGCCGCGCTACCCCCGGCGCTCCAGGCGCCACCACTGGGTGGGCGAGTCGAGGTCCTCGCGCTGTTCGACCGGGTGGCCGGGGGTGGTGGCGGTGAGCGGCTTGCCGCTGATGAAGCTGGTCAGGGTGTAGGTGCCGGGGGCGTCGAGGTGGTGTTCGAGGAGCCACTCCTGGGCCCCGAAGGCGTTGGCCGACCACTGCTGGATCAGGACGCCGTCCTCCGGGGACGCCCCGGTGACGTCGAGGCGCTTTCCGCTGGCGGCGTTCTCGACGTGGAAGAGGGCGCCGCCCGGGTGGACGGCGGCGAACCGCCAGAGCTGGGCCTCGGAGCCGCTCTCCGCCCCGAGGACGACCTTGGCGCCGCTGCGGCGGCTCCCGTCCGCGACCTCCAGCAGCAGGCCGCTGCCGACGTTGCGCACCCGGTAGAGGCCGTCCGTGATCACATGGTCAGTCACGGTGCGAGTCTCTCACCGGCGACCGACAGGCCTCCGGTACGCCTCGTGGCCGAAGGCCGCGCCGAGCACTCCGGCGACGGCGGCCACCTCCGCCAGCGCGGAGACGGCGGTGCCGAGCCGGACGGTGGCCACCAGCGCGGCGGCCGCGAGCAGGCGGGGGAGGTTCGGGGTCAGCGCGAAGGTCCGTCGGACGGCGGTGTTGACGACGAGGAAGAGGGCGACGCCACCGGCCAGCGCCGAAGCCTGGGCGAGGCCGATCGGGGCGTCCGGGTGGGCGACGGCGGACTTCACACCGGCGGCGAAGAGCAGGACCCCGAGCAACAGCCCGTAGTGGCCGAGGTTGTAGACGCTGACGGCGAGCCGGTTGCGGCGGTCCGCGGGGAGCGCGGCCATGTGGTGCTCGGCGCGGGCGTCGTCGTCGTGGCCGAAGTAGGCCCACCAGAGGCCCACGCAGACGGTCAGGCTCAGCAGGGCGACGGCGACCAGCGGGGCGGTGAGGTCGGCGGTGCCGGCGCCGACCCCGATGGCGATCACGGACTCGCCGAACGCGATGATCACGATCAGCCCGTGGCGTTCGACGAAGTGGTCCGAGCGGAGCTGGAACTGCGGCAGGTCGACCAGCCGGGGTATCGCGAACTGCAGCGCGAAGGCGGCCGCCCAGAGGACGAGTTGGGCGAACCCGGTGAGGTAGCCGCCGGTCACCACCAGGACGGTGCCGACCAGGTTGAGCCCGCCCATCCGCAGCACGGACGCGAGCACCACGCCGGAGGCGGCGAACATACCGGTGTGGACGGCGACCACCAGCAGGTACGCCCAGCCGAAGGCGACGCCGCTGCCCTCGAAGGCGTGCGGGACGGCGAGCGAGATCACCAGGAAGCCCGCCATGGCGAGCATCAGCAGGCCGCGCCGGCCGTGGGTGCGCGGCGGCATCGCGTTGGTCAGCCAGATGAACGCGTCGTACATCCACCAGATCACGGCCAGCATCACCACCACCTGGGCGAGGCCGCCCGCGGTGAGGTGGTGGACCAGGCTGCCGGTGAGCTGGGTGATGGTGAAGACGAAGACGAGGTCGAGGAAGAGTTCGAGCGGGGCCACGCGCAGAGCGGGTTCCGCCGCGGCTGTGGAGGGGGCCGTCAGGGCCCGGGTCGCGGTCACCCGCGCGAGTATGGATCACACCGTCCGCCCGGCGCGGGCGTTTTCGGCACGTGGACGTGGCGGGGCTCGGACGGGCCGGGACCTCGGGCGGACGCGCGCGCCGGACCGGCCGGCGTCGGCCGGCCGTGCCCTCGTCGGCCGGCCGTGCCCTCGTCGGCCCCGTCCGGTGCGCGCCGCGACCCGGCGACGGGGGTGTCCGGGCGGCCGCCTATGCTGCCGCGAATGGTGTCCGACCGAATTCCCACGCACGGCGGGTCCGCGGATCCGTTCGACCGTCAGCAGTCCGCCCTCGCCGGGGCGACGGCCGATCTGGAGGCGGCGATCGCGGCCGGCGAGGCCGAGCGGACCGAGGCCGCGTTCCGGCGGCTCGGCGGGCTGCTGGGACCGGCCGGCGAGCGGGAGTCGGCCGCGGTCGGCCCGCGGCTGGCCGCACTGCTCCCGGACACGCCGCCGTTCCCCCGGGCACAGCTGGCGATGATGGTGGGCGCCTGCGTCGAGCGCGGCGCCGACCCGGTGGCCTGCGCCGACCCGGTGCTGGCGGGCCTGCGCGGGGCACTGAGCGGCGCGCTGCTGCTGGTGGAACGCTGGCAGGAGACCGGCGGCGGTGACCTGCCCGACCCGGACGAGGACGACCCGGGCCGGGCGCACGCCCGGATCGAGGACCCGGAGCGGCTGGACGAGTGGCACGCGCACCGGGCCGTGGTCGGCTGGTGGACGCTGCACCTGTGGCAGATGGCCTCCTTCGCGGTCTACTCCCACGCCGCCGTCCGCACCGCGGCCCGGGCCTCCGGCGTGACGGACGTCCTGCTCGAACTGATCGACCGCTACGGCGAGGGGCAGCACGACCTCAAGGGCCTGGTCCACCTGGCGAAGACGCTCGACGACGAGCCGCTGCTGGTGCTGGACCGCCCGAGCGGCACCGGCTACCTGCTGCGGATGGACGGCCTGACCGACAACTTCCAGTTGCACACGCTGCTCGCCGGCGTGCTGATCGGCGGCGGGCACCTGCCGGGACCGCCGCCGGACCCGGAGGTCGTCGCGCTCAGCCGGAGCGCGGAGCTGGACGGCCGCCGGCGGGTCACCGCGTACGGCTCGTTCAACCTGGTCGCGCCCGACGGGGCGTGGATCTGGAACGAGGGCACGCCCGGCGACATCCCGGTGGTGGACGGCGTCCGCACCCTGGTGCTGGACCCGCAGGCGTACGAGCGCAGTTGGTCGGCCGGCCGGTTCATCCAGCAGGTCCCGGGGGACCTGCGGCTGGAGCGCGTCCTGGCACCGGCCGAGGCCGCGGACCGGCTCTCCCGGGCGGCACCGGCCCTCCCGTTCGAGCAGGCGTTCCGCTAGGAGCGCCCGTCGGACGGGGCCGGGCCGGCGGAACGGGCTTTGAACCGGTCGGCGGAACGGCCGGCGGAACGGGCTGCGAACCGGGCGGCGGGCCGGGCGGGTTATGGTCGGACGACCCGAGGATTCTGAGGAGTGGAGTCGACGATGGCGAGGATCCCGAACGTGCTCTCGGCCGCCGCGCCCGCCGCACTGACCGCGGCCGGCGGCCTGGTCGGCGGCTACGGCGTCGCCCGTTGGACCGGCCGGCGTGAGCTGGGTGGCGCCGTCCTGGCCGTGGCCGGGGCCGGCGCCGCCGCGCAGTGGAACCGCCGCTCGGGCGCGGCCACCGCCGCCGCACTGACCGGGCTCTACGTGGCGGCCTTCGGCGGCTCGCACCCGCTGGCGAAGAAGATCGGCGCCTGGCCGTCCGTCCTCGCCGTCACCGCGGTGGTCGCCGCCGCCTCGACCGCCGCGACCGCCGTGGGCCCGCGCAAGCACTGAGCCCGCACGGAGGCCGGTCCTGCGCGGGCCGGGCCCGCGCAGGAACCGGCGCGGTCGTCCGTCAGCCGGCGGCCGCGCCGAACCGGGCCTCGAAGGCGGCCCGGTTCGCCGAGACGGGCGTGCGGTCCCAGACCGCGAACACGACCCGCTCGAAGGCCGCGCCGTACTGCGCCAGCGCCCCCTCGAAGGCCTCCGCCACCTGCGCCGGGTCGTTGCGGAACACTCCGCAGCCCCAGGCCCCCAGCACCAGCGCGCGTATCTCGTGCCGGGCCGCTGCCGCGAGCACCCGGACCGCCCGCTCGGCGAGCACGCCCCGGACGTCCACATCGGCCGAACGCAGCTCCAGCTGGCCGGCGTTGGGCGCCGGCGAGGTCAGGAAGGTCACCGGGTAGGGCCGCGCCAGCAGCTCCCCCTCCTCGCTCCGGATCACCGGGACGTCGGGCGAGACGATCACCCGGTGGCTGTACCGCAGGTCACCGGAGGCCCGGTGCGCCTCGTAGTAGTCCGGCGCCTCCAGCAGGCAGGAGTACAGCAGGGCGCTGCGGCACACGTCCTCCTCCTGGGCCCGGGCGCCGCGCAGATAGCCGCCGCCCGGGTTGCGCGCCGAGGCGAAGTTGAGCACGCCCACCCGGCCGGCACCGGCCTCCACCAGCCGCCGGGCGGCCCCGATGCTGCCCTCGGCCGTCACCTCGACGGCCGGCGCCCCGGACGCCCCCGACGCCGCCGGGCCGGGCCCGGGGGCGCCGGCCCGCAGGAGCGCGTCCAGCGCCTGCGGCGTGTACGACACCGTCCCCGCCCTGGCCGCCGCCAGTTGCTCCGCCACCCGAACGGGCTCGCCCCCGGACGCCCGGTAGCTCCCCCGCTCGGCGATCTCCTCGTTCACCACCGCCACGCCGTGCAATCTGCTGCTCATGTCGGTGACCGTACGGGAGCGGGCCTCCCCCGCGCCACAGGTTATTCTCACCGGCAGAACAACGCGGCCGGCGGGCCGGGGTTCCCGCCGGGGCGGGAACGCGGACGGGCCCGCCCCACCGAAGTGGAGCGGGCCCGTCGGGCGTCAGTGCGATGCGCTACGCGGCGTCAGTTCTTCCAGCGCGGCTTGCGGTCGTCGCGGTTGAAGCCACCGGAGTTGAAGCCACCGGGGCGGCCGCCGCGCTCGCCGTCGCGGTCACGGTTGAAGCCGCCGGAGGCCTGCGGGCGGCCACCGGAGCGGTGGTCGTCGCGGCGGGAGAACGGACGGCTGCTGCCGGCGCTGCCGCCACCGCGGTTGTCACGGTCACCGAAGGCCGGACGGTCACCGAAGGTACGGGCCGGACGGTCGCCGAAGGAACGGCCGCCGCGGTCGTCGCGGTCACGGTTGAAGCCGCCACCCGAGCGGTTGTCGCGGTCACCGAAGGAACGGCCACCACGGTCGTCACGGTTGAAGCCACCGCCGCGGTTGTCACGGTCACCGAAGGAACGGCCGCCGCGGTCGTCGCGGTTGAAGCCACCGGAGCGGCCGCCGCGGTCGTCACGGTCACGGTTGAAGCCACCGCCGCGGTTGTCACGGTCGCCGAAGGAACGGCCACCACGGTCGTCACGGTCACGGTTGAAGCCGCCACCCGAGCGGTTGTCGCGGTCACCGAAGGAACGGCCGCCGCGGTCGTCACGGTTGAAGCCACCGGAGCGGCCGCCGCGGTCGTCACGGTCACGGTTGAAGCCACCGCCGCGGTTGTCACGGTCGCCGAAGGAACGGCCACCACGGTCGTCACGGTCACGGTTGTACGCCGGGCGCTCGGTGCGCGCCTCGCGGTAGGACGGAGCCCGCTCCTCGGTCACGGCGGCGGCCGGGGCGGCCGTCTCGACGGGAGCCTCGGTGGTCTCGGCGGTCTCGGCCTCGGCGGCGGGCGCCTCGTCCTCGATGCCCAGGTCGGCCCGCTCGCGAGCGGCGCGGGCGGCCAGGCGGTCGGCCTCCTCGCGCAGCTCGGTGGCGCGGCGCTGCGCGCGCTCCAGCTGGCGGGTCATGTCGGCGAGCTCGCGCTCGGCGGCACCGGCGATGCCGGCGGCGCTCTCGGCCTGGACCTCGATCAGCGAACGGGCACCGGTGATCTTGGCGACCTCGGCGTCGAAGGCGTGGTCGAGGATGTGGCGCGAGGCGTCGACGCCCGCGTCCTCCATCAGGCGGAACACGCCGCGACGCTGGTGCGGCAGCACCAGGGTGACGACGGCGCCGGAGCGGCCGGCCCGCGCGGTGCGGCCCGAGCGGTGCAGGTAGTCCTTGTGGTCACCGGCCGGGTCCACGTTCAGGACCAGGTCGATGCCGTCGACGTGGATGCCGCGGGCGGCGACGTCGGTCGCGACGACGACGTTGACGTAGCCGTCCTTGAAGTCGCCGAGGACGCGGGTACGGGCGCCCTGGGTCATGCCGCCGTGCAGCGCGTCGGCCTTCACACCGGCCTCGATGAGCTGCTCGGCGACGCGGTCGGCGCCCATCTGGGTGCGGACGAAGATGATCGTGCGGCCCTTGCGGGCGGCGATCGCGTTGGTGATCGGCGCCTTGTCCTTGGGCTTCACCACGAGGATGTGGTGGGTCATGGTGGTGACCGCGCCGGCCGACGGGTCGACCTCGTGGGTGACCGGGTTCTTCAGGTAGCGCTTGACCAGGGTGTCGATCTCGTTCTCCAGGGTGGCGGAGAACAGCAGGCGCTGGCCGCCGGCCGGCACCTGGTCGAGGATCTCGGTGACCTCGGGCAGGAAGCCCATGTCGGCCATCTGGTCGGCCTCGTCGAGCACGACGGTCCGGACGTCGCCCAGCTTGGCGCTGCCGCGGTTCAGCAGGTCGCGCAGACGGCCGGGGGTGGCGACCAGGATGTCGACGCCGCGCTCCAGCGCGTAGATCTGGTTCGACATCGAGGTGCCGCCGCAGACGACCTTGAGCTTGAGGCCGAGCACCGAGCCGAACGGCTCCAGCGCGTCGGCCACCTGCATGGCCAGCTCGCGGGTCGGGACGAGGATCAGGCCGCGCGGGTGCTTGGGCTTGGTGCGCTCGCCGTCGGCGAGGCGGGTCAGCAGCGGCAGGCCGAAGCTGAGGGTCTTGCCGGAGCCGGTGCGGCCACGGCCCAGCACGTCCTTGCCGGCCAGGGCGTCCGGGATGGTCGCGGCCTGGATCGGGAAGGGGGTGGTGACGCCGCGCTTGGCGAGGGCACGCACGACGTCGTCGTGCAGGCCCAGGTCGCCGAAGGTGATGGTCGGCTCGGCGGGCTCGGCGCTCTCCTCGGCCGCGGCCTCGTCGGCGGCGTCCTGGTCGGCGGTGGGGTCGATGTCCTGGTCGGCGTCGATCAGCTCGACCTCGGGGGCATCGGTGGGGGTGACATCGGCGGCGGACTCGCTCGCGGGCATGGCGAAGCGGGCGTCGTCAACGAGAGACATGCAAAACCTTCCGGAAGTGGCACGCGCCAAAGTCCGGGTTCTGTTTCACAACCGCCTCTATGCGGTCAGCCACGGATCGCCGGTACGCGCCAAGGGCGCCAGATGGGAATTAGGGCGCCAGTCAAATGAATCAAACGAACGATCTACCACCATAGGCGAACCTGGGGATCAGAGGCAAATGCACTGGCCAGAGCGCTAGTGCCCGCCCGAACCGGGGCTCGGGGCCGAAGATCCGGAGTTGCCGGGCGAGGGCTCCGGGGCCGGCGTGGCGGGCGGGGCGGGCGTGGCGGGGCTGGGATCGGGGGAGGCGGACGGCCGGACGGTCGGGCTCGCCGCCGGTCCGGTGGCGGTGCCGCCGCCGGAGCGTCCGTCGCCCGAGCCACCACCGGTTCCGGCGCTGCCGCCGGTTCCTCCGCCGCCCGTACCGCCCGTGCCACCCGTGCCGGCCGTCGTCCCGCCGACGGAGGAACCGGTACCCGGGTGAGGTGCGCTGCTTGCGCTCACGCCCCCGGCAGCACCGTTCGCGCCCGGCTCGGCCTCGGGCGGCACCGCGCCCGGTGCCGCCTCCGCGCCGGCGGCCGCGGCATTCGCGCCGGGAGGCGCCTCGCCCGGCGCCGGGGTCGAGCCGGCCCCCGGCGTGTTCGCCACCTGCACGCCCCCCGGGCGCTCCGACCGCCCGGACGCACCACCCGGGCGGGCGCCGGTCGGCGTGGCCGACGCCCCGGCACCGGCCTTGCCCACCGTCCCGGCCTGCCCGACCGGCACCGTCCCGTGCTTCTCGTCCGCGCCCGGACCCACCGACATGCACCCGGTCAGGCCGAGCCCGGCCACCGCCAGCACCGCCGCCGCCCGCACCACACCGTTGCGCACCGCCACCGCCCTCGGCTCCGCCTGCCGGACCGCCACCGCCCGCACCACCACCGGCCTGTCGACCGCCGGACGGACGGCCGCCGGACGACCGGCCGAACGTTCCTCCTGAGCGCCCACCTCGCGCACCGAACGCATCGCCGCCACCGAGCTCCCTCTTCCGCTGCCCCACCCGGGCCCGGGCCGCCGCCCTCGCGCGCGGCACTTTCGGTGCCCAACGCGTGCCCCGGGCCACGGGACACGGGCGGCCCGGCAGGAAGCCCCCGAACGCCATCCGGCCGGCGCAACCCGGCCGGTTCAAACCTCCGGACGGGACCCGGACGGGTCCGGGCCCAGACCCGGACCGACCGGGCCGGACGGGACCGGCCCGCCCGGGTGCTCACCCCCAGAGCGCCGAGGCCAGCCCCGCCCCCGCGTACACCGCCGCCAGCCCCGCCGCCACGCTGCCCGCCACATTGGCCAGCGCATACCGCCCGGCCCCGCCCTCGGCCAGCCGCAGCGTCTCGTACGAGAAGGTCGAATAGGTCGTCAGCGCCCCGCAGAGCCCCGTCCCGAGCAGGAGTTGGACGTGCGAGGACGCCGCGCCGGCCGCCACCGCCCCGGTCACCAGCCCGAGCACCAGGCAGCCGGCCACGTTCACGGTGAAGGTGCCCCACGGGAACACCGAGTCGTGCCGGGTCTGCACCGCCCGGTCGGTGAGGTACCGCAGCGGCGCACCGACCACCGCCCCGACCACCACCAGCAGCCAGTTCACCGCCCCGCCCCCGCCCCGTCGCCGCCCGCCCCGCCGCCGTCCGCCCCGCCGCTGTCCGTCCCGCCGCCGCCCGCCCCGCCGCCGTCCGTTCCACTGTCGCCGTCGCCGCCACGCCCGACGTACCGGATCACCTCGCAGGGGTCGAGCACCACCAGCCCCTCCGCCACCAGCCCGTCCAGCTGCGGCAGGAAGGCCCGCACCCGCTCCTCGGCGTCCACGATCACCACCGCCACCGGCAGGTCCTCGCTCATCGACAGCAGCCGGGCCGTGTGCACCAGCGACGAAGCCCCGAACCCCTCGATCCCCCGGAACACGCTCGCCCCCGCCAGCCCGGCCGCCCGCGCCCGGTGCACGATCTCGCTGTACAGCGGGCGGTGGCGCCACCGGTCGTTCTCGCCCACCAGCACGGTCAGCCGCAGCGCCGGCCCGGTCAGCCGCGTCACCCCGACCACCGCGCCCCGCGCAGGACCAGACGGCGCGTCAAGCCGGCCGCCGCCCAGACCGCGGTCAGCGCCACCAGCAGCGTCAGCCCCAGGTACGCCGCCCCGGCACCGGGCCGGCCCTGCGCCACCAACTGCCGGATGTCCACCGCGTACGTCGAGAAGGTCGTGAACCCGCCCAGCACCCCGGTGCCGAAGAACGGCCGCAGCAGCGGATGCGCGGGCCGGCCCTCGGTGATCACCACCAGGAAGACCCCGATCACCGCGCAGCCGGTCCCGTTCACCGCCAGCGTCGTCCACGGGAAGCCCCCCGGCCCGGTCGGCCAGAGCAGCCCGGCCCCGTACCGGGCCGACGCCCCGATCGCCCCGCCCAGCGCCACCACCGCCACGGCGGGTCCCTGCCCGCGCAGCACCGGCGCCCGGCGCGGCGGCACCGCCGCGGGCTCCGTCCGCAGCGCGCCGCCCGCCCCGCCCGCGCCCGCCACGCCGTCCACCGCGTCCACCGCGTCCTCCGAGGTCGCCATGGGCCCATGAAACACCGGCCGCCACCGCCTGGCACACCGTCACCCCAGACCCGACAATGATCCGGTGGAGATGACCCGGGAAGAGTTCGAGACGCTGGTCAGTGACGCCCTCGACCAGATTCCCCCGAAGCTCGCGGCCATGATGGACAACGTGGCGGTGTTCGTCGAGGACGAACCCGACCCCGCCGACCCGGAGCTCCTGGGCCTCTACGAGGGCACCCCGCTCACCGAGCGCGGCGAGTGGTACGCGGGCGTCCTGCCCGATCGGATCATCATCTACCGGGGCCCGACCCTGCGGCACTGCGAGACCCGCGAGCAGGTGGTCGAGGAGGTCCGCACCACGGTCATCCACGAGGTCGCCCACCACTTCGGCTTCGACGACCACGAGCTCGACGAACTCGGGTGGTCCTGACCGGCCCGTCGGGCCCGTCCACCCGCCCGGCCCAAACCCGTTTTGGCGATCCGCCCGACATCCCATATGCTTCTCGACGTCCCCGAACGCTGGAAACAGCGGGACAGGCCGCAAGCCCTCATCGTCTAGTGGCCCAGGACGCCGCCCTTTCAAGGCGGTAGCACGGGTTCGAATCCCGTTGGGGGCACAGCAGTACCGTAGTAAAGTGCAGTGCGCAAGACCTAGCAAGACCTCAGTGGAGCAATCCACACAAGGTCCCGTGGAGCAGTTGGTTAGCTCGCCACCCTGTCAAGGTGGAGGTCGCGGGTTCAAGTCCCGTCGGGATCGCTCGTCTCGCAAGAGACGGTGCAGTACGGCCAGGTAGCTCAGTTGGTACGAGCGTCCGCCTGAAAAGCGGAAGGTCGCCGGTTCGACCCCGGCCCTGGCCACCGTACTGGGAAGGCCCCGGAGAGTTCGCTCTCCGGGGCCTTCTGCGTGCCGCTTACCCCAATCGTTACCCCAACGGCTCAGGAGAGCCGGTCGCTGAGGGACCCGAGGGCCTTGCGCTGCTCGTCCAGCGACGCGTGGGCGTAGACCTTCACCGTCACCCCGATGTCGCTGTGGCCGGCGATCTGCCGGACGATGTGCGGCGGGACTCCGAGGTCCAGCAGCAGAGTCACGCAGGTGTGGCGCAGATCATGGAAGCGGAGCGTGAGCCCAAGGCGGTCCCGGAGCGGGTACCAGCTCCGCCAGCACCTCACGGGCGACATCGGTGCGGGCCTGGTACTCGTCGGTGCTCTCGCCGGCCACGCCGCCGAACAGCGCGTCGAACGGCGCGTTGTCGACGCCGAGCGCCAACTCAGCGAACTCCCGGGCCGAAACCGCCCGTTGACCTGCAACAATCGACTTCACGGGTTCACCTGTTGCTCGATGGGGTGTGGACCCGAGGGCCGCCGCGCGCCCGGCCAAGGAATGCGCGGCGGCCCATCTCAGGTCCAAGAACGCAGCCCCGACGCGAATGCGCGGCGTGCTGCACGTGGACGGGGAGGGAGTCGCACCCTCGCCCCCGCGGGGGCCCACTACGGGCCGTCCGTGGTCTGCCGTCCGCCTTCTCCCCAGACACCTCCCTTCACGGGGCACTCGGCGGGACCTATGGAGTTGTCAAGGAACCAGCACTTCCTTCAGGGGGCTGTCACCCCACCCCTCCAGGTGCGTTCATGCAGGTCAGAGCAGCCCAAAGAAAGCCCTCCGTGACGCTTCCGCTTCTCTCGGTTGCGACACTCTCAACATAAAGAACCTGCCTAGGCAGATCAAGAGAGTTGGGTTTCTCGCGTCTGTTGGGCATCTGCCTTAGCATTGGCGCATGGCCCTAGACCCGGATGACTCGCGCCCCCCGTATCAGCAGGTCAGCAGCTCTCTGCGGGCCTCGATCCTCACCAAAAAGCCAGGCTTCGAGACCGGCGACAAACTTCCTTCCGGCCCCGAGTTGGCGAAGCACTTCGGCGTGGCACGCGGCACCGTCGACAAGGCGCTGGACCTGCTCCGTACCGAGGGGCTGATCGTGACCAGGCAGGGAAGCGGCTCCTTCGTCCGGGAGCGCACCTCTCGGCCGGTCGGACTCCGGCCCCATCTCGAAGCGGCCTTCGAGCAGCAGCAGGTGACTCTGGACTTCGCCGGCTTCTCCAGCGAGACACTGCACAACGCACTGCAGGAGCCGCTGGACAAGGTCCGCTCCGGCCGGCTCACCCCGGAGTCCATTACCGTGCGCCTCCTGCTGCCGGACACCACGGAGCCGATGGCCGTTCCCGTGCTGATCGACGGGCTCAAGGACGAGGTGGTGCTTCGAGAACGGGCACGCAACATCGCCTTGACCAACGCCGGCGGCATCGCCCACTCAGTGGAAGTGCTGGCGGAGCTAGGGCTAGTCCAGTCAGCGAGCGTCCAGGTCAAGGTCCACCGGGCGTCGAGCTTGTTCAAGCTGTACATCCTGAACCGGTCGGAAGCCTTCTTCGGCTTCTATCCGCTGCGTGAGCGGACCATCGCGGTGGACGGCACGGACCACACGTTCTACGACGTGACGGGCAAGGACACCACCCTGTTCCACCACGCCGCCCGCCCGGATGACGCCTCGCTCGGATCGCAGTACGTCCAGCAGGCTCAGATGTGGTTCGATAGTGTGTGGTCCACCATCGCCTACGAGCGTCAGCCATGAATACGGCTCCCCAGTCGCTCGCAGACGTACTCCGGCCGGTGAAGCACGTGCTACTCGACTTCGACGGCCCGGTCTGCTCCGTCTTCGCGGGGCTGTCCGCCCCGAAGGTTGCACAACGACTCCGCGAGGGCCTGCTCGCCACCGGCGAGCAGGCCCCGGCCGGGGCCGAAGGCGAGTCAGACCCGCTCGCACTGCTCCGCCTGATCTCGGATGCCCGACCAGACCTCACGGCCAGCATGGACGAGGCGCTGGCGGTGCTGGAGACTGAAGCGGTTCGGGTCGGCCGGCCGAACGCGGGCGGAGAATCGGTTCTGCGAGCCTGCCTTGGCTCTGGTCGGCTGGTCTCGATGGTCAGTAACAATTCAAGTACTTCCATCAAGACCTACCTCGCCAGGCGTGGCCTAAGCGATTACGTGACAGGCATTTTCGGGCGGACTCTAGGTGAACCGTCGTCCATGAAACCAAACCCGCGCCTCCTGCTGGAAGCCATGACAGCTGCGGACACCAAAGCAGAGAACTGCATCTTCATCGGTGACGCAGCTCGCGATGTAGAAGCCGGGAAAGCAGCTGGCGTTCCCACGATCGGCTACGCCAACAAGCCAGGAAAAGACGCAAAGCTAGCTGCTGCCGGTGCCGTCGCGATCGTAAGTTCAATGCAGCTAATTGCCGATGCCATCAATCGATCCGCGTGAGGCGTGAAATCTAAGCTCGGACTATTGCCAGCATCGATTCGAGGCGCCACTAAGCCGACCGAGCAACCACCTATTACATCAGGGCCCGACCCACGTAAGGAGGTTGGATCAGTTGAGTGACGCTGTGAACGAGCCGCTACCTCGCTGAGCCGACGGCACGCTACGACTAGGGGTGTCCCTGTGGCACGCCTTCCCAAGTGTCGCCCCAAAGAGATGCCGTGTCAGCCCAACGCTGACACGGCACCTATGGCCCACGTGATCTAGATGTCTCCGCCGACCACCCCGTGCGGAGAATTCTTCCTCGGCAAATCGGCTGCACTCTCAATGAATGGATTTATTAGCGAGAGGAGAGGAGCCGGAACACCGAGCTTCATCGCAGAACTATGAACAGCCTCTCGAAGGTACGGGTACAATACGGTGACTCCAACCTTGTCGGTAAACTCCCGCTCAAGACCTTCCCCCCATGAGCACTTGTCTCCGACAGAGAAAACCGCCACCGCGTCGGCCACAAACGATGCGCTGTCGGACGCAACTTGCAGTCGACACCGAACCTCGATCGTATCGTCGCCATCGGCCCGAAACCACGCCATCATTGGAGTGGTAATACTCGACCGATCTTCAGATTCGGGACCTAGTTCCCTTTTTGCTGCCACCTCAAGGAAAACGACATCCCTGAGTTCGGTGGATTCAATCATGTCAGCCAAGGACTTGAGCCGCCGGCTACGACGTGTCTCGCTCATCGGACCCGCACCGACCTGTGCTCCTGCCCCGTCCACTCCCGCGTGAGCCGACCGTGGTCCCGTTCACGCACTGCGACCCGCACAGGCACCTCAGTAGCCAGGCGCCAAGCAGGTGCAAGCGCGGCTCCAGGATGACCGACCATGCTGTGCAATCGCACGCCCACAGCGCGCGCATAGCGCTGCAAGGTTGAGTAGCGAGCGTCGCCCCCAACGCGCTCAAAGTTGGAGATCGTCGACTGTGTGGTGCCCATGCGCTCAGCGACGTCCTGTTGGGACAGCCCCCGCTTCCTTCGCATCACGACAAGTGCCTCAACGAGGTCGGCGTAGTCCTCGGAGTCTTCAAGCGCCGCTGCGGTGTGGGGGTCATCTGGGTCGATGCCGAGCAGGTCATCCAATGTAGGTGCCATGTCTTCCTCCCCTCCTACTCTCCCAAGAGTATCGCCCAAAAGCGATACGGAGAACCTTAAAGTCACTCCTTCGCGCGACGCTCCTGCCAGTCCGCGAGACGCTTCCTGGCTGCATTGAGATCGTTTGAGGGGGTCTGCTGCGACTTCTTCTGGAAGAAAGCGAGGCCGAGGAGGACCAGGCCGCCTTCTTCCTCGGCGTAGAGCAGCCTGAAGATCCGCTGGTGGCCGCTGAGACGGACCTCCAGCATGCCCTTGCCAAGGTTCTTCACATCACCAGGCAAGGTCTGGCGGTCTACGACACGCTGCATGAGGGTTCGGAGCTTCGCACTCTCAGGGGTGCTGAGCTGGCACTTCGCGAGTTCCTTCTTGACGGGGGTGGACCCGTCTGAACCCTCGTAGAACTCCCAAGCCCGCTCCAAGTTCCCACCCCTGCTCGCCGCACATGCCAGCGTCCTTGATTCTAAGCCCTGTTGACGACTTAGGGCCGTCCAAGAACACCCTCACCCTCCCCTGCGCACGCTCAGGCCTACGGCATCCCTCAGACCCACCACACCTTCGGGCTACGCCAGCACGTACGCCAACAGGAACGAACACTGGTGCACGGCACCGGACGGGCGGGTCGCCGCTCCGCGGCGAAGAGACACAGACGCAACCGTCAAAGGTGGTTCCCCAGCGGCCTGAAAAGCGGAAGGTCGCCGGTTCGACCCCGGCCCTGGCCACCGTACTGGGAAGGCCCCGGAGAGTTCGCTCTCCGGGGCCTTCTGCGTGCTCGGTGCGTGACCGGCTCGGCTGAGCCGGTCACGCCGTGCGGGTCGTCCTGCCCGCGCCCGTGCCTCCCCGACCACCGGCCGGGTAGGCACGGGGAGGCGCGGGGAGGCACCGGCGCGTCCGCGTGTCAGGCGTTGCGGCGCAGGCGGCGGGCGACGAGGACCGCGCCGGCACCGAGGGTGGCGAGGACGGCGGCGACGACGGCCGGGACGGTGGAGGATCCGGAGCCGGTGGCGGCGAGTTCACCCGTGCCCGGCGCGGCCGGGGCGGAGGCCTGCGAGGCCGGGGCAGCCGGAGCGACTGCGGCGGGAGCGACCGCGGCGGGAGCGGCCGGGGCCGCGGGGGCCTCGGCAGCGACCGGCTTGGCGTCGGTCACGGGCTTGGCGGCCGGCTTGACGGGTGCCTCGACGGGTGCCTTGACGGGTGCCTTGGCGGCCGGCTTGGCCGCCGCCGTCCCGGTGGCCGGCTTGGCGGGCGCCTCGGTCGCCTTGACGACCTTGACGGTGCTCCCCGCCGCGCACAGGGTGGTCCCGCTGAACGGCGTGGCGCCCTCGTTGACGAAGACGCACGGGTTGATCTCGGTCGCCCCCAGCGGCGTGCTCGCGTCGTAGGACACGCGGACCTTGGTCACCAGGGTCTTCCCGGCGCCGATGCCGGAGTTGCGGCCCTGCAGGTAGACACCGGCCAGGTCGTCGGCGGCTCCGCCGGACACCTTCTTCAGCGTGGTCCACGTCCCGTCCGCCTTGCGGACCTGCACGGTGGCGTGGGGGTCGCTGAAGAGCACGTTGCCGAGGTTGACGTAGCCGGACGGCGTGGGGTTGGCCAGGACGGCGTCGAACTCGATCGGCGCCCCGCCGGCGACCGCCGTGGCGGGCACCGAACCGAGCGAGGTCCGGATGGACTCGACCTTGACCGTCTTCACCTGCTCGGCCAGCTTCACCCACGACCCCGGCGCGACCACGGCGGAACGCAGCGCGATGGAGCGGAAGCCGCCGTTGCTGGCCCCCTGGTGGGGCAGGCCCATCGGGGCACCGATCCGCAGGTTCAGCGTCAGCGTCTTGCCGGCCTGGACGGTGATGCCGTGCACCATGCCGTCGTAGGTGGCCGCCTCGGCGTCCTGGTGGAAGTCCAGCGGCACCGACTTCCAGGCGCCGTCGGCGGGGTCCTTGTAGTCGATCGTGATCGCGTCCGACGGCGTGCCCGGCTCGCTCGTGGTCTCCAGGACGAGCGCGAAGGTGGTGGCCTCGGTGCCGGTGTTGGTGATCTTCTCGGTGAACGCGACCGGCTGCCCGGCGAAACCGACCGCCGTCGGCGCCTGGACCGACAGCGTCGCCTTCTTCACGCCCTCGGCGAAGGCGGCCTGCGCCGGGACGGCGAGCGAGCCGCCGAGCGCGACGACCCCGAGTGTGGCGGCGACGGCGACGGCGCGGCGCGGACGGCGGACACGGGTGACGCTGGACATGGTTCCCCCTGGAACGTGATTGCGGGCACGCCGAATACCGGGTCGGCGGCGCCGTCTTGGACTGGTGGGTGAGTGGCTGAGGCGGCCCGTGAACCACGGGTCACGGGCGAAAGTCCCCCCGCCTTCGGAAGGTGGCCCCCTTCCGTGCCTCTCACTTGATTGGACGTGTGGCCCCCGCCGGGGTTGCAGGTGGGTTCGAAGAATTTTCGGACCGTTCTCGCGCACCGGTTCCACCGCAGGTCAGCGGCCGTCCGCCGGCGAGCCGATCGCGCGCCGACCGCGGGCGGACCGCTGCCGGACCGACCGGCCCCGGTGCGGACCGTCGCCCGGCGGCCCGACCGGCGTGACCGGCACCGGGGAGGCAAACGACCGGCAACTCCGGGCGGATCGGAAGCTTCCGGTCAGCGGGACCGCCGTCGGGTTCCAGCAGTTCGGGCCCGTCCGGGCCGCCCGGTGGACCGGCAATATTGCCGACCCTGCTTCCTGGCCGCCCGCCTCCGCCCGGCCTTCACTTGCACCGCACGAGGCCCGGGGCCCCCTCCCGGGCCCGGAGTCGCGGAGGAGGCGGAGCGGCATGGCACAGCAGAGGCTGTTGTCGAAGGTCGGGTTCTCGGGGCTTTCCGCCCGTAGCGGTCCACTGGCCTTCGGGCTCACCAACCTGCTGCGTGCGGTCATCGTCGACGACGACCCGTCCCATCTGAACCTGACCTCGGTGCTGCCGGTCCCGGACGGCACCGGGCTCGACGCCGTCGAGGCGGCGGTCGGCGTGCTGCTGGAGCGGCACGAGTCGCTGCGCACCACCTACCGGATCGCGCCGGGCATCGGCCCGGACACCGTCCAGCTGGTGGCGGGCGAGGGAACGCTGGACCTGCTGCTCGTGGAGGCCGGGGGCGACCCGAACGAGACCGCGGTCGTCCTGGCCCGCGAGCTGCGGACCGGCGGCTTCGACCTGGAGGCCGACCTGCCCGTCCGCCTGGCCGTGGTCCTCTCCGGCGGCGCCCCCGCGCTGCTGGTCTGCGTGGTCTGCCACACCGCCATGGACGCCACCAGCTGGGAGATCCTGGTCGAGGAGTGGGCCGCCCTGATGGACGGCCGCGAGTTGCCGGCCCCGGCCGCGCTGCAGCCGATCGACGTGGTGGCGCTGGAGGAGCGGCCCAGCGTGCGCCGGCTCACCGAGTCCTCGCTCTCCTACTGGGAGGCCCGGATGCGCGCGGTGCCGCAGGCGGCCTTCGCCCTGCCCGGTCTGACCGACCCGGCGGAGAAGGACTGGCACCACACCGGTCTGCGGATCGTGTCGGACCGGGCCGCCGAGCACCTCGGCCGGATCGCCGAGCGCACCGGGGTGTCCCGCTCGGTGATCACGCTCGCGGCCTTCGGCGCGCTGGTCGCGCGGCGGGTCGCCGAGCCGGACTGCGCGATCACCTCGCTCTCCGCCAACCGGGTGGTCAAGGAGCTGCGCGGCTACTTCGGGACGCTCGCCCAGGACGCCGTGCTGCTGCTGGACACCGCCGCGCCCGAGACCTTCGACCAGCTGGCCCGGGAGTGCCGGGCCGAGGCGATGCGGGCCTACCGCGCCAGCTGGTTCGACCCGATCCGGGCCTGGGAGGTGATCAACGGGGTCGGGGCGCAGCGCGGCATCTCCTTCGCCCGCGACCTGGTCTTCAACGACATGAGCGCGCTCGGCAAGGGAGCCGGCGGACCGGCCGGGCGACGGTTCCCCGCGGTGCGCACGCTCGGCGAGGAGAAGGCCCGGGGCGACTACGACGACACCCTCGACCTGCGGCTCGAACCGCTGCCGGCCGAGCTGGTGCCGAGCCGGCTGGTGCTGATCGCCCACCGTCTGGAGGACCGGCTGGACCTCGGCCTCTGGGCCGACCCGCAGGTGCTCCCGGCCGAGGAGGCGGCCGAGTTCGGGCGCTCGTTCGTCCGGCTGCTGGCCGAGGCGGCCGACGGGGACCTGCCGCTGGACCGGCTGCCCGCGCTGACCGGTCTGACGCCGGTGCGGCGGGGCGAGGACTGGGTGCGCAGCGACCGCTGCTGGATCGACCTGGCGGCCGTGCGCAGGCTGGCCGCCGAGGCGCTGGGCGACCGGCCGCACCTCGTGCTCGCCGAGCCGGACGAGCGGCTCGGCCACCGCCTCGTCTGCCACCTGGCCGCCGACCCGGCCGCACCGGCGGACCCGACCGCACCGACCGCACCCGCAGACCCGGCCGAGACGGCCGAGACGGCCGACCCGGCCGGGGTGCACCGGCGGATGCTCGACCTGCTGCCGGGCCGGCCGAGCGCCATCACCCCGCAGTGGTACGTCGTGCACACCGGGCCGGTCCCGGACGCCGCCGGCGCCGACGTGGCCGCCGCCTGGCGAGCCCTGCCCGTGCTGACCGAGGGGCCGGGCCGGTGAGCAGCGTCGAGGAGGCCCCCGCCGTCCCCCTGCCGACGGCGAAGGCCGCGACGGCCGCGACGGCCGCGAAGGCCGCGACGGCCGCGAAGGCCGCGAAGGCCCCGGAGCAGTCGGCGCAGTCGGCCGAACCGCCCGCGCAGCCGCCGGCCGGGCGGCTCTGGAGCCGCGACTTCCGGCTCTTCTTCACCGCCCGCACGGTGGCCATGCTGGGCGACGCGATGCTGCCGGTGGCCCTCTCGGTCGGCATCCTGGACGCGGGGTACGGCCCGAGCGGGGTCGGCTACGCACTCGGCTCCTGGACGGCCGCACTGGCCCTCTGCATGCTCTTCGGCGGCGCGCTCGCCGACCGGCTGACCCCGCGCCGCCTGATGGTCTGGGCCGACGGCGTGCGCCTGGTGGTGCAGAGCGTGGTCGCGCTCGGCTTCCTGCTGGGCACGCCCTCGCTCTGGCAGATCATCGCGGCGCAGGTGGTCAGCGGCGTGGCGACGGCGATGTTCCAGCCGGGCGTGGCGTCGATGGTGCCGGCGGTGGCGACGGACGTCCAGCGGGCCAACGGCTCGCTGCGGGTCGCGGAGGCGCTGGCCGCGCTGTTCGGCCCGGCCCTGGCCGGTGCCATGGTCGCCGGGCTCTCGCCCGGGGCGGTCTTCGCGGTGTACGCGGCGACGTACGGCATCAGCGGCTGGTGCCTGCTCGCGCTGCGGGTGAAGCTGGTGCCGCAGGCCGCCGGGGACGGTTCGCTGCTGCGTCAACTGGCCGACGGCTGGCGCGAGTTCCGGGCCCGCACCTGGCTCTGGGGGGTGATCTCGCTCTACACCGTCTACGGCTTCACGGTCGCCGGGGTGTCGCTGGCGCTGGGCGGCGTGCTGATCATCGAGGAGCACGGGGCGACCGCGTACGGGGCCGCGATGGCGGCCTTCGGCGGTGGCTGCGCCGTGGGCGGCGCGATCGCGATGAAGGCCCGTCCGCAACGGCCGCTCCTGGCGGGCGCGGCGGCGCTGACGCTCTTCACCGTCTACCCGCTGGCACCGGCCCTCGGCCTGCCGCCGTGGGCGGTCGCCACCGGGTGGGCGGCGGCCGGGGTGGGCTGCGCGTTCTGGGGCGTGATCTGGGCGACGACCGTCCAGACCCAGGTCCCGACCGCGCTGCTGAACCGGATGTACGCCTACGACGTCACCGGCTCGCTGGCCGCGATGGCGCTCGGCCGCACCTTCGCCGGGCCGCTGGCCGAGCGGCTGGGCGGGCAGCACGTGCTGATCGGGGCCACCGTCCTGGCCCTGGGCTGCTGCGCCGCGCTGCCCGCGGTGCCCGCGATCCGCGGGCTGCGGGCCGTCCCGCCGGCCGCCGACCGGGCGCCCGCCGCGTGAGCACCGGCCGCACGGGCGCCCCCGGGCCCCGGCCCGGGTCCACCGGCCCGCACCACCGGCCGACCGAACGAGTCACCGATCGAGTCACCGAACGAGCCACCGAGGGGGCCCACCGATGAGCACAGGCGAGACGCGGTTCCAGGGAATCGCGATCACGGAGCTGGCCGAGCAGTTCGGCACTCCGCTCTTCGTCTACGACGGCGAGGTGCTCGAACGCACCTTCCGGGACCTCCGGGCCGTCCTGCCCCCCGAGGTCGACGTCTTCTTCTCGCTCAAGGCCAACCCCAACATCAGCGTCTGCGCCCTGCTGCGGTCGCTGGGCGCCGGGGCGGAGGTCTCCTCGCACGTCGAGCTGGTCACCGCGCTGCGGGCGGGCGTCGCCCCGCAGGACGTGATCTTCCTGGGGCCCGGCAAGGACGCCGCCGAGCTGGCCGCGTGCGTCGAGGCCGGCATCCACGCGGTGGTGTGCGAGTCGGTGGAGGAACTGCTGCAGCTGGACGACCTGGTGGCGGCGGCCGGCACCGGCCCGTGCCGGGCGATGCTGCGGATCAACCCCGACTTCGCCACCAAGGGCTCCGGCCTCGCGATGGGTGGCAAGCCGCGCCAGTTCGGCATCGACCTGGACGTCCTGCGGGCGGCCCGGCCGGCCCTGGCGGGCCTTCGGCACGTCGAACTCGCGGGCCTGCACGCCTACATGGGCACCCGGTTCCTGGACCACGCCGATGTCGTGCACAACACCCGGGAGATCCTGGCGGCGGCCGAGCGGCTGTCGGACGAACTCGGCGTCCCGCTGGGGACGGTGGACTTCGGCGGCGGCCTGGGGGTGCCGTACTTCGACAACGAGAAGGAGCTGGACCTGGCCCGGCTGGGCGCCGGCCTGCACGAGGTGGTGGCCCCGTTCGCGGCCCGGCACCCGGACTGCCGGCTGATCATGGAGCTCGGCCGCTACCTCACCGCCTGGGCCGGCACGTACGTCGTGCGGGCCCGCTACGTGAAGCAGTCCAGGGGCGAGTGGTTCGTGGTGGCCGACGGCGGCACCAACCACCACATGGCGGCGGTCGGCGTGGGCAGCTTCGTGAAGCGCAACTTCCCGATCAGTCACCTCGGGCGGCCGGCCGAGCCCGCCGTGCGCGCCTACTCCGTCACCGGGCCGCTCTGCACGCCGAACGACGTCATCGCGAAGAAGGTCGAACTGCCCGAGGTGGCCCCGGGCGACCTGCTCGGGGTCGAGCGGTCCGGCGCGTACGGGCCGACGGCCTCACCGGGGCTGTTCCTCAGCCACGGCTACCCGGCCGAGGTCCTGGTGCACCGCGGGACGGCCCATCTGGTCCGGGAGCGGGACACCCTGGCCGATCTGCTGGCCAAGCAGCGGCTGGTCGACCCGGGCGCCGGGGTGGTCACCGGGGCGGGGGCGGAGGTCGTGACGTGACCGGTGCGCCACTGGTCGGCATCGACGTCCTGGAACTCGGGGAGCTCGACCGGCTCTGCGAGCGGCCGTGGTTCCTGCGGCACTGCTTCGCCGAGGAGGAGCTGGCCCGGGCGGGGCGGCTCGGGGCGGATCGGCGCCGGGAGTTCCTGGCCGGCCGGTTCGCCGCCAAGGAGGCCGTGCTGAAGGTGCTCGGCACCGGACTGCTGCGCGGCATCGCACCGCGTGAGATCGCCGTCGGCCAGGACCCGAGCGGCCGGCCGTCGCTCCGGCTGCACGGCCGGGCCGCCGCCCGGGCCGCCGAACTGGGCCTGGCCGCCACCGCCGTGTCCATCGCCCACAAGCGCCGGACGGTGACCGCCGTGGCGGTCGGCCGGCTCGGCCCGCCGGCCCCCGCCGCCACCGCACCCGCCGACCTCGCCGACCTCGCCGATCCGGAGGAACCCCGTATGGACCGCCCGCCCCGCACCACCGCGCCCGACAGCACCCCGCCGGACGCCGCCCCACCGGACGAGGTCGTCGCCCGGCTGCGGCTGCGGCTCGGGCAGGAGGACGCCCACTACGGCGGCGGCCTGGTGCCCGGCGCCCGCCTGCTCGGCCTGTTCGGCGACCTGATCACCGAGATCACCATCCGCACCGACGGCGACGAGGGGCTGCTCTCCGAGTACTCCGCCGTCCGGTTCACCGCGCCCTGCCACCCCGGCGACTACCTGGAGCTGACCGCCCGGCTGGTCCGCCGCACCCGGCTGCGCCGGGTGGTCGCGTTCGAGGCGTACAAGGTGATCGCCGCCCGGCCGGAGCGGTCGTCCTCGGCCGCCGAGGTGCTGGCCGAACCCCTGCTCGTCTGCACCGCCACGGCGACTGCCGTGGTGCCGCCGCCGGCCCGCACCGGCAGGGCCGCGCCCGCCGGGCCGGCCGAGTCCGCCGAGTCCACCACCGCCGATGGGAGTTCCCGATGACCGGACCGGAGCCGTCGCCGCCGGCCCTGCTGCACGAGCTGCTCGACCGGGCGGCCGACCGCTGGCCCGACCGCCCCGCGCTGTCGCAGGACGAGCTGACCCTGGACTACCGCGCGTTCGCGGCGGCCAGCGTGCGGGTGGCCCGGTGGCTGCGGGCGACCGGGGTCGGCCGGGGCGACCGCGTCGTGGTGGCGGCGCCGTCCGGGCCCGCCCTCGCGGTGCTCGTCTTCGCGGCCTCCCGGGTGGGCGCCGTCTACACCCTGCTGCACGAGCAGGTCCACGGCACACCGCTGGCCCACGTCCTCGCCGACTGCGAGCCGCGGCTGCTGATCACCGAGGATGCGGCCGACCGGGCCGCCGCCGACGCCCGCTCGATCGCCGCCCTGCCCCTGTCGGCCCTGACCGACGCCACCTTCCCGGCCCACCCGGTGGCCCCGTCCGGCACCGCCGAAGCGCCCGGCAACCCCGCCGAGCCGCTCCCCGGCAGCGGCGAACCGCTCCCCGACCCGGGGGTGCTGGCGGTCGATCCAGTCAGCCTGATCTACACCTCCGGCACCACCTCCCTGCCGAAGGCCGTGGTCAGCACCCACCAGCAGGTGCTGTTCGCGGCCCGGGCCATCCAGTCCGTGCTCGGCTACCGCGCGGACGACGTCGTCTACTGCCCGCTGCCGCTCTCCTTCGACTACGGCCTCTACCAGGTCCACCTGGCCGTGCTGGGCGGCGCCCACCTGTGGCTCGGGCGGCCGAACGAGGCGGGCCCGCTGCTGCTGCGCCGGCTGGCCGCGACCGGCGCGACCGTCCTGCCCGGCGTCCCCTCGGCCGCCGAGGGCCTGGCCTGGCTGCTGCGCCGGTCGGCGAAGAAGCTGCCGGCCCTGCGGCTGCTCACCAACACCGGGGCCGCCCTGTCGGCGGAGACCATCGCCGCCCTGCGCGAGGCCCTGCCGGAGCTCAAGGTCCAGGTCATGTACGGCCTGACCGAGTGCAAGCGGGCGACGATCATGCCGCCGGACGGCGACCTGGCCCGGCCCGGCTCCTGCGGCCTGCCGCTGCCCGGCACCGAGGTCCTCGCCGTCGACGACGACGGCGCCGCGCTGCCGCCCGGCGAGATCGGGCAGCTGGTCGTGCGCGGCCCGCACGTGATGGCCGGCTACTGGCGGCGGCCGGAGCTGAACGCCGAGCGGTTCCGGCACCGGGACGGCCTCTTCCCCGAACTCTGGACCGGCGACTACGGCTGGCTCGACGAGGACGGTTTCGTCTACTTCAGCGGCCGCCGCGACGACCTCTACAAGGAGAACGGGTTCCGCCTCAGCGCGACCGAGGTGGAGGCCGCCGCGCACCGGGTGCCGGGTGTGGTGTCGGCCGCCGTCCTCCCGCCCGAGGGCCGCCGGCCGTCGGTGCTCGCGGTGGTCGGCCGGATCGAGGCGCCCGACGTCCTGGAGCTGATGCGCGAGCAGATCGAGGTGTACAAGATCCCGCGCAGGTGCGTGGTGCTGGACGAGCTGCCGCTCAGCGCCAACGGCAAGGTCGACCGCCGCCGGCTCGCGGCCGTGCTCGCCGAAGCCGCCGTCTGAACCTCCCGCACACCCCAACGAACCATTGAAGGAGTCATCATGACTGACCGTCAGTACATCGTGAACGCCCTGGAGACCGCCCTCAGCGAGGTGCTGGAGCGGGAGATCGCCGGTCTGGCCGACGACATCCGCCTCTTCGACGACCTGCACCTGGACTCGACGACCATGCTGGAGCTCCTGATGGCCCTGGAGGACTCGATCGACCTGGTCGTCGACCCGGAGACGCTGGACATCGAGGACTTCGCCTCGGTCGGCACGTTCACCGACTTCGTCCTCACCACCCGTGGTGAGCTGTCGGCAACCGCCTGACCTGCGGCGTTCCAGGTTGGTCTAGACCTGACATCGCGTAGGTCGGTATCTTCACCCCGGGGCAGATCACTGGGGGGTGGCCGCGTGTATGCCGATGACGTGACGTCGGCCGGTGCCGGGGAGTCCGGCCGTCTTCTGCGCACCTTCCGGGAGTCCCGGGGGTGGACGCAGGAGCGGCTGGCGGACGCGTCGGGAGTCAGCGTCCGCACCATCGGAAACCTGGAGAACGAACGGATCGGCCGGCCCCGGCAGAGTTCGGTCCTCGCACTCTGCCGGGCGCTGCAGCTCTCCCGCACCGAGGCCGACCACGTCCTGCGCGAGCTGCGCCGCACCCGGCGCCCCGCCACCGGCCCGGACGCGGCGGCGGCGCGGCGCTGCGTACCCCCGCCGCCCGACCCGGTCAGCCTGGCGCCGCCCGTCCACGGGACCGAACTGCTCGGCCGGGGCGACGATCTGCGCAGACTCCGGCAGGTCCTGGGCCACCACCGGGCGGCCACCCTCACCGGACCGCCGGGCATCGGCAAGTCCCGGGTGGCGGCCGAGTACGCGCTCCGGGCGGAGGGCCCGGTCTGGTTCGTCGACCTCGCCCAGGACGACACCCGCGAGGTGCTGGCCACGCTCACCGCCGAGCTGCGCGGCGGCCGCGCCCGGCCGCCCGCCCTGCTCGTCCTCGACAACGCCGACGACGCCCTCGACGCGGTCTCCCGGCTCGCGGCCTTCCTGCTGCGCTCGGCCGACAACCGGACCAGGCTGCTGACCACCAGCCGCGAACCGCTCGGCCTCGCCCTGGAGTCCAGCTGGCAGCTCGGCCCGATCGCCGCCCCCCGGGGCCCGACCCGGCAGGGCGTCCTCGGCTCCCCGGCCGGCCGGCTGTTCGTCCAACGGGCCACCGAGGCGGCCCCGTTCTGGTCGCTCTCCGAGGCCAACTGCGCCGCGGTGGCCCACCTCTGCTCGGCGCTGGACGGCCACCCGCTGGCCCTGGAGCTGGCCGCCAGCCAGCTCAGCGCGATGACCCTGGAGGACATCCTCTCCCGGATGGCCCACCAGCTGGACCTGTTGGAGCGCCGCCGCGCCCCTCAGCAGGGCCACCACCAGTCGCTCCGGCAGGCCCTGGAGCGCAGCTGGATCCGGCTGCGGCCGATCGAGCAACGGGTCTTCGCCGCCGTCTCGGTGTTCCGCGGCGGCTTCTCCCTGGAGGCGGCCGAACACCTCGTCGCCGGCACCGACTGCGGCGCGGAGGCCGAGAGCGCGCTGGACACCGCCCGGGCGCTGCGCGACCTGGTCACCCAGTCCCTGATCACCGTCCACCGGTACGGCGACCAGCTGCGCTACCGGCTGATCGGCCCGCTGCGGGCGTTCGCGGTCGAGCGCAGCGTCGAGGCGGGGCACCACTCCGCCCTGCGGCACCGGCACGCCCAGTACTTCTGCACGCTCGCCGAGCACCACGCCCGGCTGGTGGAGGCCGGGGTGGCCGCCCGGCTGCTGCCCTGCGACGAGGAGAACGTCCGCGCCGCCGCCCACCATGCTCGTGTCCTGGGGGACTTGGTGCTCTGGACCCGGATCATGCGGACCAGGCTCTGCTTCTCGGAGACGCTCGGCCGCCCCGGGCCGGCCGACTGACCCGCAGCCACCACCGTCGGGACGGTCCCACGCGTGCCCGCCCGCAGGGCGGTTCAGCCCGCCGTCGCGCGGGCCAGCCGTGCGGTGAGCCAGTCCGCCGTGGCGGGGAGCCAGTCCGCGAGGGCGTTGCCGAGCAGGTGGTTGCCGTGCGGGACGAGCAGGAGCTCGGCCCCGGGAACCCGGCGGGCCAGCGCCTCGGCGTTGGTGACGCCGGGGATCCGGTCCTCGCCGCCCTCGACGACCAGCAGCGGGCCGGTGAGGTCCTCGGCCGGGCCGGTCAGGTCGACCCGGCCGACGAAGGCGCGGGCCGCGTCCGCGCTCCCGCAGCGCTGGGTCAGCGTCGCGGTGACGAACGGCACCAGGGCGTCCCAGTCCAGCCGGTACGGGCCGCTGACGACGGCGGTGGCCCGGATCCGCGGCTCGCGGGCGGCGGTGACCGCGGCGTAGTAGCCGCCGAGGCTCAGCCCGACCACGCCGATGCGGTCGGCGTCCACCCCCTCCCGGACGGCCACCGCGTCGATCACCCGGCCGACCACCCGGTGGTAGTCCGGCTCGGGGGCGCTGGTCGCGGCGAGGACGCCCTGCCCGGGGCCGTCCAGGGCGAGGACGGCCGCGCCGCGCGCCAGCAGCGCCTCGGTGACGGCGTGGAACTCCTCCTTGCCGGAGTCCATCCCGGGGACGACGATCACCAGCGGCCGCCGCCCCGTCCCGGCCGGGCGGCGGAGCCAGCCCGCGAAGGACCCGCCCTCGACCCGCTCGGCCGCCGGGTCGAGGCGGGCCAGGGCGGCGCGCATCGCCCCGTCCGCCTCGGTGGCGTCGCGGGCGGCGGCCGCGCGGTCGGGGTGCGGGAGCAGGCCGGCGCAGTGGAACCAGCGGGCGGCCGTCCGGTAGGACTCACCGGCCGACACCGGCCGGCCCTCGGCGGCGGCGCGCTCGGCGGCGTCGCGATGGCGCCGGCCGGCGGCCCGGAACGCCTCCGGCCACTCGCGCGCGGAGCGCAGCGCACCGGTGACCCGGGTGTACTCGTGCGGGTCCAGCCCGGCGCCGGTGGCCCGCGGGCGGTTCTCCTCGACGAAGGCCGGCAGCAGGCCGGGGTGGTCGAGGAAGGAGAGGTCGGGCGAGTCGGTCAAGGGGATCACACTCATCTCACGGTGGAGGGGCGGCGGTGGGCGGCGGGCGGTCGCGGCGGGGCGGTCGCGTCGCGGGCTGGGCGGTCGCGTCGGGGCGCCGCGCATCGGGCGGGGCGCCGCACCTCAGGACAGCGTGAGCACGGCCTTGCCGCGGATCCGCCGCTCCCGCAGGTCGGTGAGCACGGCGGCGGTCTCCGCCCAGGGCGCGACCCGGCCGATCTCCGGGGTCAGCCGCCCCTCCCCCACCAGGCGGACCAGGGTGGCGAGGTCCTCGCCGTCGGCCACGTCGGAGTCCGCGTAGTGGAAGTGCCGCAGCACGGCGGACTCCGGCCCGGCGAAGAAGTCGAAGAAGTCCAGCGTCACGGGCGTCCGGGAGGCCTGGCCGAACCAGATCAGCGTGCCGCGCCGGGCCAGCCGGGCGAGCGCGAGCGGCAGACCGGCGCCGCCCGTCGACTCCAGCACCAGGTCGTACGGACCGCGCGCCGCGCCGACCTCGTGGACCACCTCCGCCGCGCCCAGCTCCACCAGCCGCCGCCCGCGCTCCGCCGAGGCGGTGACGGCGGTCAGCTCCGCCCCCGCCGCCGAGGCCAGCTCGGTGACGTAGTGGCCGACGCCCCCGGACGCGCCGGTGAGCAGCACCCGGCGGCCGGCCAGCGCGCCGGCGGTGCGCAGCAGCCGCAGCGCGGTGAGCCCGGCCAGCGGGAGGGCGGCGGCCCGGACGGCGTCCAGTCCGTCGGGGATCTCGGCGAGCGAGCCGACGGGCACGCACACGTACTCGGCCCAGCCACCGGCCGGCGGGTGGCCGACGACCCGGCGGCAGACGGCCGGCCCGGAGCCGTCGGCGGCGGCCTGCACGACCAGGCCCGCGATGTCCTTGCCGGGCCGCCAGCCCGGCCGGGGGGCCTCCAGCTGGAACGTCTCGCCGCGGTTCACCGCGAACGCCTCGACCTTCACCAGGGCCTCCCCCGGGCCCGGCCGCGGCTGCTCCACCTCCGCGAACGCCACCGTCGCGTCCGCCCGTCCGGTCGGTGTCAGCGCCTTCATGGTCCTCGGCCCTCCCTCTTCCTCGCCGGCCGGTCCGGCCGAGGCGGTGGCACCAGCAGACCCCGGCCGCGCACCACCGGTCCAACAACCGCCCCACCGGGCCCGACAACCGGCCGTTGTCGGGCCCACCCGTCCACCACCCCGACGGCAGCACCCCGATCGCGGGGCGGCCGGGGGCACCGGCGGCTCCCTCGCCGGGCAGCGCCCAACCGGTCCGGCCCGGCGCCCGGACCTGCGCCGACAGGCCCTAGGGTGGGCGGCCATGGATCTCGATCTCGCCCAGGTCCGCGCCTTCGCGACGGCGGCCGAGGAGCTGCACTTCGGACGCGCCGCCGCACGGCTGGCGATCAGCCAGCAGGCCCTGTCCAAGCGGATCGCCCGGCTGGAGGCGGCGCTCGGCGCCCGGCTGCTCGACCGCGACCCGCGCGGTGTCGGGCTCACCGGGGCCGGGCACCGGTTCCTGGAGCCCGCCCGGCGGCTGCTCGCCCAGGGCGACCTCGCCGTGGCGGCGGTGGCCCGCGCCCGGCGCCCGCTGCGCGTCGACGTCTGGGGGCACCTGTACGCGCCGATGCGCACGCTCGCCCGGGCCGTCGACGGGGTGCCCGGGCTGGAGGTCGAGCCCGTCCCCGGGCGGGACCTCCCCTCGGTGGCGGCGGCCCTGCTGCGCGGCGAGTCGGACGCCGGTTTCGGCCGGGTGCACCCGCTGCCGGACGGCCGGGACGCGGGGCTGGCGCACCGGCTGGTCCGGCTGGAGCCGGTGGACGCGGTGCTGAGCACCGACCACCCGCTGGCCGACCGCGACGTGCTGCGACCGGTCGACCTGCGCGGCAGCGTGCTGCGCTACCCGGCCGCGGTGGACCGGCTGGACTTCCTGACCCGGTTCGCCGACCGCTTCGGCATCGAGGAACGGGCCGGCTCGACCAACCTGGGCCTGGAGGCCTTCGCCGAGCGGATACGTACCGATCCGGCCGGCTTCTCGCTGCTCCCCGCCGACTGCCCGCTCCCCGACCTGCCGGCCGGCCCCGGCCGCCCGGGCGTCCGGACCGTCCCGCTGGTCGACCCCACCCCCCTCTACGCCTGGTCGCTGCTCTGGCGCGACACCGACGAGCCGCCGCACCGGCTGGATCCGCTGCTCGGAGCGTTCACCGAGGCGGCCCGGCGCAGCCGCTGGCTGGAGTACGACCCGGCCCGCGACTGGCTGCCCGGCCCGGACGAGGCGGCCCTGGACGGCTGACGTCCCCCGCCCCCGACCGGACCTCCCGCCCGTCCCCCGACCCGACCGGGCCCGGGCCGTGCCCCGACCCGCCCGTCCCCCGACCCGCCCGGGCCCGGACCGTCCCCCGACCGGCCCGGGCCCCGGCGCGCGGCACCCCGTTCGGGCGCCCGCCGCGCCGCCGCCCCCTCAGTTCATCCAGTCCTCGCTGGTGGCGAGCACGCCGCCGTCCCGGCCGAACAGGGTGATCGACTTCGCGCTGCTGCCCGCCTTCTTCGCCACCCCGAACCACCGGACCGGGGAGTCACCGACGCCGACCGGTCGCGGCTCGGTGGTGCTGCCGTCGGCCCAGGTGACGACCACCCGGTCGACGTCCGGGGCGACCGCGGCCAGCAGGACGGGCGAGGCGTGCATCTCCCCGCCCTTGAAGCCGAGCAGCGTCCCCTCCAGGCCGCCGTTCGGGTCGGTGGACAGCGGGCCGGGGGCGCCGGGCACGGCGCTGTCGTGCACCGAGTCGTCGACCTGCCGACGGCCGTCCACGGTGACGTAGAGGTTCACCACGTCCCGGCCGGCCCGCCAGGAGCGGAGCACGTCGGCCGCCACCGGCTCCGGGAGCTGCGGGACGGCGGCGTGCCGCTCCTCCCACATCAGCTCGGCCTGCCGGAGGGCCTGCTCCCTGGTCCCGGCGGGCCAGAGCGCGGCCCAGGCCTTCCACTCCTTGCCGTTGGAGGTGCCCTGCCCGATCACGACCCGGACCGGGGCGAACGGGTCCCGGCCGGCGGCCGGGGTCGTCGCCGCGACCGCGACGGTCGCGCTCACGGACGCGCCGGCCGGGGCCGCCGCGGGCAGCGCCGTGCCCCCGGCCGTGCCCCGGTCGAGCCCGCCCAGGGCCGTACCGCCGCCGACCACGGCCGCCAGCAGCACCGCGACCGCCCCGGCCGTCGACAGCCGGCGCCGCCGGAGCCGCCGCCGCCCGCCCGTGATCAGCAGCTCGTACGGGGCCGGCCGGAGCTCGGCCCCCTCCGCGAGGTCGCTCAGCCCCCGCACGGCCGCCGCCTCGTCCTCGTTCAGTTCCCGTTCGTCCCGCACGCTCATCCCCTGTCTCCGATCGTGGTCATCCCGCGCAGTGAGGTGGCGGCCCGCAGCTTGGCCAGGCCCTTCGCCGACTGGCTCTTCACCGTCCCGACCGAGCACCCCATCGCGGCCGCGGTCTGCGTCTCGCTGAGGTCCTCCCAGTACCGGAGCACCACGGCCTGCCGCTGCCTGGGCGGCAGCGCGCCGAGGGCCGCCAGCAGCGCGGCACGCTCGTCGAGCCGGTCGAAGCCGTCCGGGCCCTCCGGCCCGGCCCGCTCGGGAACGGCGGTGACCAGGTGCTCCGGCGGCCTGCGGCGGAACCGCCGGGCGTGCTCGTTGACCAGGATCCGGCGCACGTAGGCGTGCGGGTCGTCCGCTCCGCGGACCCGGCCCCAGGCGACGTACGCCCGCTCCAGCGCCTGCTGGACCAGGTCCTCCGCCGCGTGCGCGTCGCCCGCCAGCAGGTACGCCGTCCTCAGCAGCCGCGTCCAGGCCACGGCGATGAACGCGCGGAACTCCTCGTCCCGCTCGGTCTTCTGGGCTCCCATGAGCACCCCCTCACCCTCCAGAGCCCGCACCGGCCCCCGACCGTTGCCCCGGCTCCCGCGATCGCCCGCACGCCGCCCCGGACGGGGTTCGCACTTCCCCGGCAGCGGCTGTGACACTGGAGGGGCTCGAAAACCGAGGTGCGCGCCGCCGCATCTCCTTGCGAACCTAGAGGGATGCCCGCAGTGAGTTCTCCCGCAGTCCAGTCCGCCGACGCGTCCACGGACGGCGGCGGCCCCGGTATCGGCGAGCTGGCCGCCCGTCTGCCCGAACTGACCCTGCGCGACCAGGTACGGATCGGGCGCCGGCTGGAGGGCGCCCGGCGGGTCCGCAAGCCCGAGGCCCGGCAGAAGGTCGCCGCCGAGATCGCCGGCGACATCGAGCGTGCCGAGCTGCTGGTCGCGCAGCGCCGCGCCGCCGTCCCCGAGATCACCTATCCCGCCGAGCTGCCGGTCAGCCAGAAGAAGGACGAGATTCTCGCCGCCATCCGCGACCACCAGGTGGTGATCGTGGCGGGCGAGACCGGCTCCGGCAAGACCACCCAGATCCCGAAGATCTGTCTGGAGCTGGGCCGCGGGGTCCGCGGCCTGGTCGGGCACACCCAGCCCCGCCGGATCGCCGCCCGCACGGTGGCCGAGCGCGTCGCGGAGGAACTGCGCACGCCGCTCGGCGAGGCGGTCGGCTGGAAGGTCCGGTTCACCGACCAGGTCGGCCCGGACACCCTGGTCAAGCTGATGACGGACGGCATCCTGCTCGCCGAGATCCAGACCGACCGCGAGCTGCGCCAGTACGACACCCTGATCATCGACGAGGCGCACGAGCGCAGCCTCAACATCGACTTCATCCTCGGGTACATCAAGCAGCTGCTGCCCCGCCGCCCGGACCTCAAGGTCGTCATCACCTCGGCGACCATCGACCCCGAGCGCTTCGCCCACCACTTCGGCGACGCCCCGATCGTCGAGGTGTCCGGCCGCACCTACCCCGTCGAGGTCCGCTACCGGCCGATCGTCGACGACGACGCCGACCTGGACGGCGACAACGGCCCCAGCGACGCCGACCGGGACCGCGACCAGATCCAGGCGATCTGCGAGGCCGCCGAGGAGCTCCAGGCCGAGGGCCCCGGCGACATCCTGGTCTTCCTCTCCGGCGAGCGCGAGATCCGCGACACCGCCGACGCGCTCAACAAGCTGAAGCTGAAGTTCACCGAGGTCCTCCCGCTCTACGCCCGGCTGAGCTCGGCCGAGCAGCACAAGGTCTTCCAGCGCTCCAGCTCCCGGCGGATCGTCCTGGCCACCAACGTCGCCGAGACCAGCCTCACCGTCCCGGGCATCAAGTACGTGATCGACCCGGGCACCGCGCGGATCTCCCGCTACAGCCACCGCACCAAGGTGCAGCGGCTGCCGATCGAGGCGATCAGCCAGGCCAGCGCCAACCAGCGCAAGGGCCGCTGCGGCCGTACCTCGGACGGCATCTGCATCCGGCTGTACTCGGAGGAGGACTTCCTCTCCCGCCCTGAGTTCACCGACGCCGAGATCCTGCGCACCAACCTGGCCTCGGTCATCCTCCAGATGACCGCCGCCGGCCTCGGCGACATCGCCGCCTTCCCGTTCCTGGACCCGCCGGACTCCCGCAACATCAAGGACGGCGTCAACCTCCTCCACGAGCTCGGCGCGCTGGACCCCGACGAGAAGGACGTCCGCAAGCGCCTCACCCCGCTCGGCCGCCAGCTGGCCCAGCTCCCGGTGGACCCGCGGATGGCCCGGATGGTGCTGGAGGCCGACAGGAACGGCTGCGTCCGCGACGTCATGGTGATCGCCGCCGCGCTCTCCATCCAGGACCCGCGCGAGCGCCCCACCGAGAAGCGCCAGGCCGCCGACGACCGGCACCGCCGCTTCCAGTCCGAGACCTCCGACTTCCTCTCCTACCTCGCCATGTGGCGCTACGTGCGGGAGCAGCAGAAGGAGCTCTCCTCCTCGGCCTTCCGCCGGATGTGCAAGGCCGAGTTCCTCAACTACCTGCGGATACGGGAGTGGCAGGACATCTACTCCCAGCTCCGCACGGTCGCCAAGCAGCTCGGTGTCACCATCGAGGAGCCGCACCCGGACGCCGAGCCGGACGCCGACCGGATCCACCAGTCGCTGCTGGCCGGCCTGCTCTCGCACATCGGCCTCTTCGACGTCGAGAAGCGCGAGTACGGCGGCGCCCGCGGTGCCCGGTTCGCGGTCTTCCCCGGTTCCGGCCTGTTCAAGAAGCCGCCGCGCTGGGTGATGTCCGCCGAGCTGGTGGAGACGTCCCGGCTCTGGGCGCGGATCAACGCGAAGATCGAGCCCGAGTGGGTGGAGCCGCTGGCCGGCCACCTGATCAAGCGCAGCTACAGCGAGCCGCACTGGGAGAAGAAGGCCGGCGCGGTGCTGGCCTACGAGAAGGTGACCCTCTACGGGATGCCGGTCGTCGCCCAGCGCAAGGTCAACTACGGCCGGATCGACGCGGAGCTCTGCCGCGAGCTGTTCATCCGCAACGCGCTGGTCGAGGGCGACTGGGAGACCCACCACCGCTTCTTCGCCGAGAACCGCAAGCTGCTCAGCGAGGTCGAGGAGCTGGAGAACCGGGCCCGCCGGCGCGACATCATGGTCGACGACCAGACCCTGTTCGACTTCTACGACAGCCGGCTGCCGGACGACATCGTCTCCACCCGGCACTTCGACTCCTGGTGGAAGAAGGCCCGGCACGACCAGCCGGACCTGCTCAACTTCGAGAAGTCGATGCTGATCAACGACTCGGCGGACGGCGTCACCGAGGCGGACTACCCGGACTACTGGCAGCAGGGCAAGCTCCGCTTCAAGCTGACCTACCAGTTCGAGCCGGGCAGCGACGCGGACGGCGTGACCGTCCACATCCCGCTCCCGGTGCTCAACCAGGTCACCGCCGAGGGCTTCGACTGGCAGATCCCCGGCCTGCGCGAGGAGCTGGTCACCGCCTACATCCGGGCGCTGCCCAAGGCGATCCGCCGCAACTTCGTCCCGGCCCCGGACTTCGCGAAGGCCGCCCTGCGCCAGGTGAAGGACCGCCAGGAGCCCCTGCTGCCCACGCTGGAGCACATCCTCAAGCGGATGACGGCGATCACCGTCCCGCCGGAGGCCTGGGACGACGAACGGGTACCGGACCACCTCCGGGTGACCTTCCGGGTGGTCGACGGCCGCAAGAAGCTCGCCGAGTCCAAGGACCTGGAGGACCTGCGGCTGCAGCTGAAGCCCAAGCTCAAGGAGACGCTCTCCTCGGCCGCCTCGGGCCAGGGCATCGAGCAGTCCGGGCTGACCGCCTGGCCGGCCTCGCTGCCGGTGCTCCAGCGCACCTTCGAGCAGCGCTCGCGCGGCCACTCGCTGCGCGCCTACCCGGCGCTGGTGGACGAGCGGGAGGCGGTCGGGATCAAGCTCTTCGACACCCCGCAGGCGCAGACCCAGGCGATGTGGGAGGGCACCCGGCGGCTGCTGATGCTGACCACCAACTCGCCCGCCAAGTCGATCCAGGGCCGGCTGGGCAACCAGGCGAAGCTCGCGCTCTCGTACAACCCGCACGGCTCGATCCCGGCCCTGTTCGAGGACGTGGTGGCCTGCGCGACCGACCGGCTGATGACCTCGGCCGGCGGGCCGGCCTGGGACGAGGCGGCCTTCGGCAAGCTGCACGAGAAGGTCCGGGCCGATCTCTACGAGCTCTCGGCGGACACCACGCTGAAGACGGCCACCGCGCTGATCGCCTTCCACAAGGCCTCGACCCGGCTGAAGGCGGTGAGCAGCCCGGTGCTGCTGACGGCGGTGAACGACATCCGGCTGCACCTGGCCTCGCTGGTGCACCCGGGCTTCGTGACCGAGACCGGCTGGCAGCGGCTGCCGGACCTCAAGCGCTACCTGCTGGCGGTGGACCGCCGGCTGGAGGCGCTGCCCAACCACCCCCAGCGGGACGCCCAGCAGCTGCTGAAGGTGCAGCAGGTGCAGCAGGAGTACGGGGAGCTGCTGGCGGCCGTACCGGCCGGGCAGCAGCCCTCCCCGGCGGTGCTGGCGATCCGCTGGATGATCGAGGAACTGCGGGTCAGCTTCTTCGCCCAGTCGCTGGGTACGCCGACCCCGGTCTCGGAGAAGCGGATCATGAAGGCGATGGAGGCGGCCAGGGCCGCGCTCTGAGCTGGGCGGGGCCCTCAGGAGCCAGTTCGACCTGGGGGCCCACCATGGGTTAGAGTCTGTCTTGTTCGCAGCGCGGCAAGCGGGTGAACGAGATCGGAAAACTCTGGTCCTGTGGAGCAGTTGGTTAGCTCGCCACCCTGTCAAGGTGGAGGTCGCGGGTTCAAGTCCCGTCAGGATCGCCGTAGCCGAGAGGCCCGGAACCGTTTGGTTCCGGGCCTCTCGTGTTTCTCCGGGGCGCTCCCTACCCCGAGCCAGGTCTAGACCACAAGTAACGGTCCGTGTGATCGTCGTCACTTATCTTTTCCCGAGACCGGGCAGGGGGCACCCCTCCCCAAGGGGCGCTAATTTAATATGTAAAATTGCACAGCTATGAACTGTATATCCCCCCCGCCCCAGGGCCCCCAAATCGTTATCCGGAGTTCAACATTCCGGACGCCCGGCATGATCTCGGGGACTGCGCGCGGGCATGCAAAGGGGCCGCTTACCGGACCCGGCGGAGTCCGGTAAGCGGCCCCTTTGAAAGAGCCTTCGGCCTATCAGGCCTCGGTTCGCTGGGCGGGAATACCGGCCAGCAGAGCGCGCACCTCCGCCTCGCGGTAACGACGGTGCCCGCCAAGCGTGCGAATGGACGTCAGCTTGCCTGCCTTGGCCCAGCGAGTAACCGTCTTCGGGTCCACGCGGAACATGGTGGCGACCTCTGCCGGCGTCAGCAGGGGTTCAGCATCAGGGGTACGAGCGGTCATGAGCGGCCTCCTCGGGAGAACCGAACCAGGGCGGTTCTATCCTTCAAATTCTGCACCTTGGCCCGCGATGCCCGAAATGGCATAGACGGGCCGAGTCGGTTATAGGACGAACGGCTTGTCCTGGTGTCTACAACTACACCATCCGTCCAGCCCTATCGACCAAACCGCCAAAATTGACCCCTCACGGGTTCAAGGCTGACGGATGGCGATGGACCACCCCATAACGGGCAGTCACCTTATAGTGACATCCGGTTACGGAGGGACCAGACCCTCCGTTTTCCCGCAAAGCACGCATCGACTCCAGAACCACCCAAAAGTGGGCACGCTCACGTGAAGTTGGGCTGGTTGTCCCATTTTTGCACATAGGGGTTAGTTCGCGTCAACGGTGAGTAGTGTCACGTTCGACAGGTATTGACCCGAACCAGGACCTTGGTCATACGGCTCGGGCCGTAGGACTCTTACAGTCTTACAAGTACCACCGACACCCCGTCCGGCCAGCGCTGACGCCCCTTCGGGCCGGCCCGCCCGGCCCCGCGGCAGCCCCCTCCGGCCCCTCCCCGCCGACCGCCCCGGATCCCCCGCGGGCTCAGTTCGCGTACCGCAGCGCCAGTACCCGCCGCCAGCGCACCGTCAGCTCCTCGTACGCCCGCAGCGCCTCCGCCGCGTCACCGGCCCGCAGCGCGCGCAGGCCGTCCTCCAGCTCCCCCGCCGAACGGTCCGCCAGCAGCTCCTCCGGCCCCAGCAGGTGCACCAGCCCCCCGTAGTCCAGTTCCACCAGCGAACGCGGGTGGAACTCCTCCAGCCACCGCCCCACCAACTCCGCCCCGCGCACCAGGTCCCCCTCCGGCACGGCCTCGCGCAGCGCCCGGTAGGCCCGGGCCACCCGGCGGCGCGCCTGCGCCATCGGCGTCAGGTAGAACAGCGCCGCCTGCCCGCCCCGCTCCCCCTTCTCCTCCCGGCCGGGCCCCGCGGCCGCGGCACCGCCGGCGTCGGCCGCCCCCACGCCCGTCCCCGCAGCCGCACTCGCCGCGTCGCCGGCCGGGTCGCCGGCCTCCCCCGCCGGCACGAAGCAGCGGTCCTCCTCCCCGAACGGCAGGAACCAGCGCACCGGCACCTCCCACCGGCTGGTCACGATCCACGGCCGGGCGTCCGGGTGCTCGGCCCGCCAGCGCTCCCGGTCCGCCTCCGCGGCCGCCCGGGTGGCCGGCGGCAGCGCGGTGTCCAGCAGCGCCACCGGCGCCGCCGCCCGCAGTTCGTCCAGCGCCTGCCAGGTGCGCAGCCTGGTCGCCCACGGACAGACGTACAGCACCCCGTCCACCGACCGGACGAAGGCCCGCTCGCTCTCCCGCTCCGGGAGCGCCCGGGGAGTGCGGCCGACCAGCTCCGCCAGCGCCGCCCGCTGCTCCTCCAGCGCCGCCGCGGCCACCGGCCGGCCGGCCTCCGCGGCGTCCGGCCCGTGCGCCGCGGCATAGGCCTGCCAGCGCGCCCGCTCGGGCTCCGGGTAGGCGGCCAGCGGCTCGTAGACCCGCAGGTGGGCGGCGTAGGGCGGCAGTACGGAGGTGCGCACGACGGTCACGTTCTGCATCGTCGCACGCACCGGCCCCCGCCCGGGAGGGCTTCGCCCGGGAGCCGTTCGCGAACGCACTCCGGCCGCCCCCGTCTCACCAGGCGGACAAGCTGCGCAAGCTCGTACAAGAGGGCAGATCGAGGACGCCCGCGCGACTACGCTTCGCCCTAGGCGCCCGCACCACAGCAGCGGGCCTCGGATACTGGAGTCACCACAGTGACCGACGTACAGACCGCATCCGCCGCGTACCCCGCACCCGGAGTGCTCAGCAGGATCTTCCGTACCGAACAGGACGGCGCCGCCCCCGGCGACGGCCACGAGCAGGTCGTGCTCTGCCACGACCGGAGCTCCGGCCTCAAGGCGATCATCGCCATCCACTCGACCGCGCTGGGCCCGGCCCTCGGCGGCACCCGCTTCTTCCCGTACGCCTCCGAGGAGGCGGCCCTGGAGGACGCGCTGAACCTCTCGCGCGGCATGTCGTACAAGAACGCGCTGGCCGGGCTCGACCTCGGTGGCGGCAAGGCCGTCATCATCGGCGACCCGAACAAGGACAAGAACGAGGCGATGCTGCGGGCCTACGGCCGCTTCGTCGAGTCCCTGCGCGGGCGCTACATCACCGCCTGCGACGTCGGCACCTACGTCCAGGACATGGACGTCATCGCCCGCGAGACCGAGTTCGTGACCGGCCGCTCGCCCGAGAACGGCGGCGCCGGCGACTCCTCCATCCTCACCGCCTTCGGCGTCTTCCAGGGCATGCGCGCCAGCGCCCAGGCCCGCTGGGGCCAGCCCACCCTGCGCGGCAAGCGGGTCGGCGTGGCCGGCGTCGGCAAGGTCGGCCACTACCTGGTCGGCCACCTGGTCGCGGACGGCGCCACCGTCGTCATCACCGACGTCTCCGAGGCCGCCGTGAACCGCGTGCGCGCCGCCCACCCGGAGGTCGAGGTGGTGGCCGACAGCGCCGCCCTGCTGCAGAGCAAGCTGGACGTCTACGCCCCCTGCGCCCTCGGCGGCGCCCTCACCGACGCCACCGTGGGCGCGCTCGGCGAGTTCGGCACCTCCGTCGTGTGCGGCGCGGCCAACAACCAGCTCGCCCACCCCGGCGTCGAGAAGGACCTCGCCGACCGCGGCATCCTCTACGCCCCGGACTACCTGGTGAACTCCGGCGGCGTGATCCAGGTCGCCGACGAGATCGAGGGCTTCAACTTCGAGCGGGCCAAGAACAAGGCCACCCGGATCTTCGACACCACCCTGGAGATCTTCACCCGGGCGACCGCCGACGGCGTGCCGCCGGCCGTGGCCGCCGACCGGCTCGCCGAGAAGCGGATGCGCGAGATCAGCGCGCTCCGCTCGGTCCTGCTGCCGGGCGCCCGCCGGGGCTGACCCCCGCGCGGCCGGGGCCGCCCGCCGGTGCGTCGTGGGACCCGTGACGCACCGGGGGGCGGCCCCTCCCTTTTCCGGGCCCGTCGGCGGGGCGGGGGAACACCTCCCGGCCCGCCGACGGGGGCGGCGGCCCACTCGTCCCCCGCGCATCACAATGTGGAACCGGATTCTCACTTCTGCGCCCGATCGGGTGATCCAACATCCCCCTTGGGGGGATAATCGATCCCGGAACGACGGACCTCAGCTACCTCCGGACAGCGCGCAAACTGCCGCAAAACCTCCCGTGACCTGGGAAGACCTGGTCTCGGGTGCGGCCGGTGCGCGCCACGTCACACCGACGACGTACCGTCCAGCGGCAGAAACAGGTACCGTTAATGCTCCAAGGGACGGTTCTCCCCATTCGGGCAGGCCGCTCTTGATCATGAACACGTGTCAGACTCGGGGCCGTGAGCCCCATCGTTGAGGGGGTCGACCCATGGGGCGCGGCCGGGCCAAGGCCAAGCAGACGAAGGTCGCCCGCGAGCTGAAGTACAACAGCGGCGGGTTCGACGCCAATCGTCTGTCCAACGAGCTGGGCGTATCGCCCTCTACCGCCTCGATCGAGCCTGAGCCGATCGAGGAAGAAGAGGACGACGACCCCTACGCGGAATACGCGGCTCGTTACGCCGACGACGACGAGGACGATGACAGCACGTCGGGGACCGGGCCCTCGCAGGCCCGCCGCCGCGCGTAGTCACAGTCTGGCCTGACCGGCCCGAGCGCCCAGTGCGCCGGGCCGGTTTTCGGCGTTCCCGGGGCCGGGCCCCGCGTGTCCGGTCGTCCGTACGGCTCCGGCCCACCGGTCCCGCTGCCCGGCCTCCCGGCGTCACGGGCGGGCGCCCCCGGCGTCACGGCGGCCCGGCCGCCCGGCACGCTTCGGCCGGTACGCGAAGGGCCCCTCCGGCGATCCGCCGGACGGGCCCGTTCACGATGTGCCCGGCCGTGCTCAGCCGGCCGTGAAGCCCTCGTACGCGTTGTAGAGCGCCGCGCCGCCCTCGTGCTCGCCGGAGCGGTCGACGATGTCGCCCAGCAGCCAGGCCTCGACGCCGCGGTCCTCCAGGATCGACAGCACGACGTCCACCGAGTGCGGCGGGACGACCGCGACCATGCCGACGCCCATGTTCAGCGTCTTCTCGATCTCCAGCGTGGACACCTTGCCGACCTCGGCGACGGTCTGGAAGACCGGCAGCGGGGTCCAGGTGCCGCGGTCCAGGCGGGCGTGCAGGCCCTCCGGGATCACCCGCGCCAGGTTGGCGGCCAGGCCGCCGCCGGTGACGTGCGAGAAGGCGTGGACCTCGGTGGCCCGGGCGAGCGCCAGGCAGTCCAGCGAGTAGATCCGGGTCGGCTCCAGCAGCTCCTCGCCGAGCGTGCGGCCGAACTCCTCGACCTTGCGGTCCAGCTTCCAGCCGGCCTCGTTCAGCAGCACGTGGCGGACCAGCGAGTAGCCGTTGGAGTGCAGGCCGGAGGCGGCCATCGCGATCACCACGTCGCCCGCGCGGACGCGCTCGGCGCCCAGCAGGGCGTCCGCCTCGACCACGCCGGTACCGGCGCCCGCGACGTCGTACTCGTCCGGGCCGAGCAGGCCCGGGTGCTCGGCGGTCTCGCCGCCGACCAGGGCGCAGCCGGCCAGCGCACAGCCCTCGGCGATGCCCTTGACGATCGCGGCGACCCGCTCCGGCACGACCTTGCCGACGCAGATGTAGTCGGTCATGAAGAGCGGCTCGGCACCGCAGACCACCAGGTCGTCCACGACCATGCCGACCAGGTCGTGGCCGATGGTGTCGTGCTTGTCCATGGCGGCGGCGATGGCGACCTTGGTGCCCACGCCGTCGGTGGCCGAGGCCAGCAGCGGCCGCTCGTAGCGCTTGAAGGCGGACGCGTCGAAGAGCCCGGCGAAGCCGCCGATGCCGCCGACCACCTCGGGGCGGCTCGCCTTCTTCACCCACTGCTTCATGAGCTCGACGGCGCGGTCGCCCGCCTCGATGTCGACGCCGGCGGCGGCGTAGGTGGCGCCGTTCTGGTTCGTGGTCACTGCGGTGCGGCCCTTTCGGGTCAGTGGGGGTTGGAACAGCGGTGGGGCCCCGGGTTCCGGGACCCCACCGTCAGGTCGTTACGGGCGGCGCAGGGCGTCGGCCGCGCCCGCTCCGCCGAGCAGGGACTGGACGCCGTCCAGGTCACTGCCGCTGGTCGGCTTGCCGCGGACCGCGGGCGGCTGCTGGCCGCCCTTGATCTCGGCCTCCAGCAGGAGCTTGCCGAGCAGCGCCGGGTCGGGCAGCTCCATCGGGTACTCGCCGTCGAAGCAGGCCCGGCAGAGCCGGTCCTTCGGCTGCTTGGTGGCCTCGATCATGCCGTCGATCGAGATGTAGGAGAGCGAGTCGGCACCGAGCGTGCGGCCGATCTCCTCGATGGTCATGCCGTTGGCGATCAGCTCCGCGCGGGTCGCGAAGTCGATGCCGAAGAAGCACGGCCACTTCACCGGCGGCGAGGAGATCCGGATGTGGACCTCGGCCGCGCCGGCCTCGCGGAGCATCTTCACCAGGGCGCGCTGGGTGTTGCCGCGGACGATCGAGTCGTCCACGACCACCAGGCGCTTGCCCTGGATGACCTCGCGCAGCGGGTTGAGCTTCAGCCGGATGCCGAGCTGACGGATGGTCTGGCTGGGCTGGATGAAGGTGCGGCCCACGTAGGCGTTCTTCACCAGGCCCGAGCCGTACGGGATGCCGCTGGCCTCGGCGTAACCGATGGCCGCCGGGGTACCGGACTCCGGCGTCGCTATCACCAGGTCCGCGTCGACGGGCGCCTCGGCGGCCAGCCTGCGGCCCATCTCCACGCGGGAGAGGTGCACGTTGCGACCGGCGATGGAGGTGTCGGGGCGGGCCAGGTAGACGTACTCGAAGACGCAGCCCTTGGGCTTGGCCTCGGCGAAGCGGGAGGTCCGCATGCCGTTCTCGTCGATGGCGATGAGCTCGCCCGGCTCGACCTCGCGGATGAAGGAGGCGCCGCAGATGTCCAGCGCCGCCGTCTCGGAGGCGACCACCCAGCCGCGCTCCAGCCGGCCGAGCACCAGCGGGCGGATGCCCTGCGGGTCGCGGGCGGCGTAGAGCGTGTGCTCGTCCATGAAGACCAGCGAGAACGCGCCCTTGACCTTGGGCAGGACGAGCTTGGCCGTCTCCTCGATGGAGAGGTCCGGGTGGCCGGCGAGCAGGGCCGTCACCAGGTCGGTGTCGTTGGTCGCGGCCGACCGGCCCGAGCGGGAGACGTGCTCCTCACCGGGCAGTTCGGCGACCATGGCCGCCAGTTCGGCGGTGTTCACCAGGTTTCCGTTGTGCCCGAGGGCCAGCGAACCGTGAACGGTCGCGCGGAAGGTCGGCTGGGCGTTCTCCCAGACCGAGGAACCGGTGGTCGAGTAGCGGGCGTGTCCGACGGCGATATGCCCGTGCAACGACCCCAGGGAGGCCTCGTCGAAGACCTGGGAGACGAGTCCCATGTCCTTGAAGACGAGAATCTGGGAGCCATTGCTCACTGCGATCCCCGCGGATTCCTGACCGCGGTGCTGCAGGGCGTAAAGGCCGAAGAACGTGAGCTTGGCGACCTCCTCGCCGGGAGCCCAGACACCGAAGACGCCGCAAGCGTCCTGGGGGCCTTTCTCACCGGGAAGAAGATCGTGGTTGAGTCTTCCGTCACCACGTGGCACGCCTTCGAGTCTAGGGCAGTTGGCACAGGCTTCCGGAACCGGGGAGGCGGGGATTCTTGGGCGATCGGTCGGCAACGCGCGTAGACAAAACCCCTTACCAGGTGCGGATTTCGGGGTCGCGGAATTCGGCCGAGGGGCGCTTGGCCTTGCTGTTCGCGCCTGTTGGCACATTCCGCATGCGGACGACCCGGAGGTGAACGGCGGGCAACGTGAGCCTGCTCACCCGAGGGGTCGGCGGGGCCGGACAGGGGGCGCGACGGGGGCCGGGCAGGGTCCGAACGGGGGCCGGGCGAGGTCCGAACGGGCTTCGGCACCCGGCGGGCGCCGTCCCTCCCCGACTCCTCAGCCGGCCGGGAGCAGGAGCCCCCAGGCGCCCGGGTGCACCGTCCAGGTCCGGACCCGGACCGGGCCCACCGGGTGGCCGTCCGCCTCGTAGCCGAACCCGCGCCCGGTCACCGAGACGCTCGCCGCCCGGGCGCGCACCAGCGCGCCGGGCGTGCGGACCACGACCTCCATCACGCCGGCACCGCTCGCCTCCCCGCCCGGCAGGCTCACCTCGACCACCCGGACGGGCCGGTGGACGTCCGCGAGCAGCCGGCCGTCCGCCTCGACCCGGAGCCGGGCGCTGTGCTCGCCCTTGCCGGTCTCGATCGTGAGTGAGGTCCCCTGCTCGGCCGCAGCCAGTTTCGCCCATAGCGAACGCCAGCCACTCGTACGGCTCACCATCCGACGTGCCCCGCTGCCGGAGATCCGCACCCCGCCGAGCGCCACTCCACCGCCGTCGTCCACCAGCAGGTCCAGCTTGCGCGGCACCCCCGCGAGCACCGCCCGCGCGGCCGGCACCGGCTCGCCCGGCACGCCGAGCGCACGGGCCGCCACCAGCTCGTCCGACCGCCCCACCGGGACCATGCCCACCGGGTCCGCACCCAGCTCACGCTGGCGGTGGAGGGCCTGGAGCACCCGCTGCATCGCCAGGTCGGAACCGATCACCACCGGTCGGCGCCGACCCCGGTGCGAAAGCACCCGGTCGAGTTCGGACGGGCTCTCCGGATAGGCCACCTTGGCGTCCGTCCCCCCGCACAGGACGTCCTTCGCGATCCGCACCGACTCGCCGTCGGTCTGCCGGGCCGCCGGGTCGAGGAGCAGGAGGAGCGGTTCGGGGCCGCCGCTCGCGGGCGTGGACAGGGACGACACGACCGGTCCTTCCTCAGGTAATCTCTCGGTGCAAGAGCCCCTTGCGCTATTGCGCCAGGGGCTTCGTCTATCTCGGGGCAGACTGCGGCTTTCGCAGGATGCCCCAACCGGAAGGGGTGTACGCCTGTGCCGGCACTCGTGCTCGTTGGCGCTCAGTGGGGGGACGAGGGCAAGGGGAAGGCGACCGACCTCCTCGGTGGCTCCGTCGACTACGTCGTTCGCTACCAGGGCGGCAACAACGCCGGTCACACGGTGGTCATCGGCGACCAGAAGTATGCCCTGCACCTGCTGCCTTCCGGCATCCTCAGCCCGAATGTGACTCCGGTGATCGGCAACGGCGTCGTCATCGACCCGGGCGTGCTGCTCTCCGAGCTCAGCGGGCTGAACGAGCGCGGCATCGACACCTCCAAGCTGCTGATCTCGGGCAACGCCCACCTGATCACGCCGTACCACCGCACCCTGGACAAGGTCACCGAGCGCTTCCTCGGCAAGCGCCGGATCGGCACCACCGGCCGCGGCATCGGCCCGACCTACGCGGACAAGATCAACCGCGTCGGCATCCGGGTCCAGGACCTCTTCGACGAGTCGATCCTGCAGCAGAAGATCGAAGCGGCGCTGCACGACAAGAACCAGCTGCTGGTCAAGCTCTACAACCGCCGGGCCATCCCCGCCGAGCTGGTGCTCGAGGAGTACCTCGGCTACGCGGACAAGATCAAGCCGTTCCTGGCCGACACCACCCTGGTGCTCGACGAGGCGCTCAAGGCGAACAAGGTCGTCCTCCTGGAGGGCGGCCAGGGCACCCTGCTGGACGTCGACCACGGCACGTACCCCTTCGTGACCTCGTCGAACCCGACCGCCGGCGGTGCCTGCACCGGCGCCGGCATCGGCCCGACCAAGATCGACCGGGTCATCGGCATCCTGAAGGCGTACACCACCCGCGTCGGCTCGGGCCCGTTCCCGACCGAGCTGCTGGACGCCGACGGCGAGGCCCTGCGCCGGATCGGCGGCGAGCGCGGTGTGACCACCGGCCGTGACCGGCGCTGCGGCTGGTTCGACGCCGTGATCGCGCGCTACGCGACCCGGGTCAACGGCCTGACCGACTTCTTCCTCACCAAGCTGGACGTGCTGACCGGCTGGGAGCAGATCCCGGTCTGCGTCGCGTACGAGATCGACGGCAAGCGCGTCGAGGAGCTCCCGTACAACCAGTCCGACTTCCACCACGCCAAGCCGATCTACGAGACGCTGCCGGGCTGGACCGAGGACCTCAGCAAGGCCCAGAGCTTCGCCGACCTGCCGAAGAACGCGCAGGCCTACGTGAAGGCGCTGGAGGAGATGTCGGGCGCCCCGATCTCCGCCATCGGCGTCGGCCCGGGCCGGTACGAGACGATCCAGATCAACTCGTTCGTCTGAGCCTGAGCATGTGAGGCCGAGAGGCCCTGCGGACCGCACTGCGGACCGCAGGGCCTTCTTCTTCGCGTTTTGCGTATGCACTAGTGCAATAGCATCTTGCATCTAGTGCAGAGTTTGGCTACGTTCGGGATCATGACTGCGAAGCTGCCTGCCCCCGTGACCCTGACCGGCCGCCACGTCCGCCTGGAGCCGTTGAGCCGGGACCACCTCTCCGACCTGTGGGCCACGGTCGGGCCCGACCCGGACGTCTGGCGCTGGATCCCCTTCCACCCGCCGGCGACGGAGGAGGAGCTGGGCGCGGTACTCGACATCCGCCTGGCCGAGGTGGCGGCCGGCACCGCCGTGAAGTTCGCCGTGATCGACCTCGCGAGCGGGCGGGCCATCGGCATCACCGGGTACTACGACTTCCGCGCGGAGGACGAGCTGGTCGAGATCGGCGGCACCTGGTACGCCCGGTCGGCCTGGCGGACGGCGGTGAACACCGAGGCCAAGCTGCTGCTGCTCGTCCACGCCTTCGAGGACCTGGGCATGGGCCGGGTGTCCTGGAAGACGGACGCGCTCAACGACCGCTCCCGCAACGCGATCCTGCGGCTGGGGGCCCAGTACGAGGGCATCCACCGCCGGGAGAAGCTGCGGGCCAACGGGGTCTGGCGGGACACCGCCTACTTCTCGATGCTGGCGGACGAGTGGCCCGCGGCCAAGTCCCGCCTGGTGGAGCGTCTTTCCCGCGGCTGACGGCACGCGATGAGCTGCGCGACGATGCCGACGAAGAGCACCGACACCAGCAGCCCGGCCAGCAGGAAGACACCCATCAGCCGGCGACCGCCACCACGGCCCAGACCGCTTTGCCGTACGACCCGATGAGTTCCACACCCCACTCATCGGCAAGCGCGCCCACGAGGTCAAGCCCGCGCCCGCTCGTTCGAGCATCGTTCGGGGCCGGCCGGACGACGGGGGCGACGGAGGCGTCCGAGACGGCGATGTAGAGCCTGCCGCACCGGAGTTCGAGCACGACGGTCGGCGGGCCGTCGCCGTGGACCAGGGCGTTGGTGACCAGCTCGGAGAGGATCAGGCAGGGGGCGTCGGGGTCGAGGTCGAGGGCGTGAAGGGTGTCCCGCAGGAGGCGGCGGAGCGCCCCGACGATCCCGAGAAGGGCCGGCGGGAAGAGGTCGAGCCTGAAGTCGGACGCCGGATCGGCGTCGAGCGGGCGCAGGAGCGGAAGCAACATCGACTGTCTCCAGTCCAGTTGAGGTGAGGGTGTTGATGAAGGGCCATCCACCCGTGGCCTGCCCCCGCCGACGACGAGGAGGGCAGGCGTCGGCAGCCTGCACTCGCCCATCCGGGGTGCACTTCGGGAGCACTGACCAACCATCAGAGCTCGGGTACGACACTCAACATAGAAGCAAGGGTCCATCGATGCTACAAAATATGGAGCCATTCACCCGATCGTGCGATCGCGGCCTGGCCTTCCCCATCGAGGTGGACCACCCGATGCCATGGCGGCAGACTGCACCGAGGACCTACTGAGGGAAGGGATGCATGCCACCCCGCTTGTCGCCGACCGTGCGCCAGCAACGACTTGGCCTGGAGCTACGCAGGATGCGCGAGTACGCAGGGATGACGCCGCGAGCCATGGCAGCAGAGTTGGGCACGGACGCGCCCAAGGTCTCGCAGATGGAGAACGGCAAGTCCGGCATCAGCGTCGACCGCCTCCACGCCTGGGCGGCAGCCTCCAAGTGCACCAATACCGCTCTGATCGACGGGCTCGCGCTGATGGCGCGGGACCGCGGGAAGAAGTGGTGGGACAACTTCCGAGAACAGATCCCCACCGGCTTCCTCGACATCGCCGAGATGGAGCATCATGCAACGTCCTTGGTCGTCCTGAACACCACCTTCATTCCCGGGCTTCTACAGACCACCGGATACGCGGCCGGCGTGTTCGCCCGGATTCGCCCGCCACTTCCTCGCCACGCCACAGACATTCGAGTCGCATTTCGAGTCCAGCGCCAGAACCTGCTCACGAACACCGACAAGCCGTACGTCGCCTTCGTACACGAGACCAGCCTGCGGATGCAGTTCGGTGGGCCCGCCGTGCTGCGAGAGCAGCTCGCCAGCCTGCTGGAACACTCCGAGCGCCCTGGCATCACCATCCGCGTGATCCCCTTCGAGATGGACACGTTCCCGGGTGCCGGCGAGAACCTCTACCTCGCGTGCGGCGCGATCCCGGAGCTGGACACCGTCCAGTACGACCTGGCACAAGGGCCTCAGTTCGTCCACTCCGGCGCCGAGCTGCACACCTACCGCGAAATCATCACGGAAGCCGATTCCAGCGCCCTCAGCCCATCGAAATCTCGCGATTTCATTCACCGCACCATGCATGACCTGAAAGGATAGCGAGAAATGAGCAGCTGGCAGAAGTCCTCCTACAGCGGGGAATCCAACGAGTGCATCGAGGTTCGCGCTGCCGAGGGCGCGGTCGAGCTGCGCGAATCGGAGACCGGCGACGTCGTCATCAGCACCACCCCGCGGAAGTGGGCCGCCTTCCTCCTCGGCGCGAAGGCCGGCGAGTTCGACCACGTCGGCGCCTAGCGGAATCGTTCCGGTGGTCCCTTGCGCTACGCAAGGGACCACCGGGCCCCAACGCACGAATCTGAAGGGTTGGTCACCATGCAGGACTGGCAGAACTCGTCACACAGCGGGAACAGCAACGAATGCCTCGAAGTCCGCACCGCTGACGGCATGGTCGAGATCCGCGACCCCGACACCGGCGACATCATCGTCCGCACCACCCCACGGAAGTGGGCCGCCTTCCTCCTCGGCGTGAAGGCCGGCGAGTTCGACCACTTCGTCGCCTGACGAGCCGTCCCGGTGGCCCCTTGCGCGGGCAAGGGGCCACCGGAGTTCGTCGTTCGGGGGACAGAACCCGGCGTACAGACCGACTTGCCTCCACTCAAGGCTGTTTCGGGCAGCCGTTCGGCATTCAAGGCGGTCGCGCACGAGCAGGCACAGCAGCCGGTCCTGTTTCCTGTTCTCTCAACTGCCGCTTCTTGACTGCGCCATCAAAGTGTCGGGAGCATCGAACCGAGACACCGGCCGCCAGGAGAGGAACGATGGTGAAGCTGACGCGACTCGCTGGTGAGTGCGAGAAGGGCACCTGCCCGACCGTGTACGCCGTGGACGGTACGGGAGACCTGATTGTGCAGGGCTACCTGGTGACCGACACGGAGGCGTTGAGCACTCTCCGACTCCCTGCCGGAGAGACGGCCGTCCGCATCCCTGCTTCCCTGCTTCGGAGGATCGCCAGTGAGAATCTCGGGTGAAGAGTTCGAGCGGCTCTTCTCTGACTTCAAGAGGGAAGCCTTCCGACTGGAAACGTTCGACGACTACACCAAGTCGTCGAACGCCGAGAGCATCCGAGCCTTCCTGGCGGGCGAACCTCAGCCCGCCGACTACAACCAGGAATGGGTGGAGGAGGTACGATCCGGCGTCATCAACGGCAAGCGCATGTACCGGGTCCACATCCTTTCACGCCCCTTGACGCCGTATCTTCGATTCGAACTCGGTTGGGGGTATCGAAAGAACGCCACAGCCGGCGAGGAGTTCTTCATTCTCGACGTCACCGACAAACCCAATCCACTCGAAGGTGTTCCGGACTACTGGGCCTTCGACGAGTCCACTGTGGTGACGATGCAGTACGGCGACGGCGGCTCCTTCATCGGCGCCGAGAAGCAACCGAGTGTGGCCGAGTGGCTCCAGCGCCGTGACATTGCGCTCGGCCAAGCGGTGCCATTCGCCGAGTGGTGGGAGCGGTACGGCAGCGAGTGAACAGCACGGACCTGGGGAAGGCACTGCGGCAACTGCGGCAGGCCGGCGGGAGAGAGGCCAAGGCGGTTGCCCGCAGTGCTGCCATGTCTCCGAGCAAGCTCAGCAAAATCGAGAACGGGCACCTCGCACCCAGCATCATGGATGTCGAGCGCATCCTGGCTGCCATGAATGTACCTGAGGACGTCAAAGCCCAGTTGACCGAGGCTGCACGGGCTGTCGCCACAGAGGCGACAGCCTGGCGCATATATCGTCGAACCGGCCTGCACAAACACCAGGAGGACATCCGGGCGATAGAGGCACAGACCCGATGCCTGAGAGTCTTCCAGGCGTCCTGCATCCCAGGTCTGCTCCAGTCCGCAGAATATGTGCGCGCTGTCCAGCAGAACTCGGAGTTGTCCGACGAAGCGCTTGAGAAGATGATCGGCGCGCGTCTTCGCAGACAGGAAGCTCTCTACGACCAGCAGCACTCTTTTCATTTCCTGATCACGGAGTCGGCGCTCCGCTGGGAACTCGTCCGGCCGACCATGATGGCGGCACAGCTGGATAAACTGGCCACCATGTCAAGGATGCCGAACATCACGATCGGCGTGGTGCCTCAGTCAGCTCCGAAGACGGAGATTCCGACCTGCTCATTCGTCATGTTCGACAAGCGTCTGGTAATCGTGGAGATCCCCCATGCGGAGATCAGCACCAGCGAGCCGAGAGACGTCGAACAGTACGTCAAGAAGTTTACCGAATTCGAACGCCTGGCGGTTACCGGCGACGGCATGCGCCACATGATCGAGGGCATCCGAGACGATTTCTTGCGGCAACAGGAAACCGGCTAGGCAGGCCCCGTCAATACTCCCTAAATTGGTCTCCCACCCGATGAAATTCCGAGTGTTTCAAAGAGAGGGGAGAACCAGTGTCCACCGAAGTTCTCAGTCTGCCCGAGTCGTGTTTGCCTGTACTGGACGGCCGGCGCGGGCCGGGCGACCCCTTCGCGTTCCGCTTCCTCACGCCGGTCACCGGTGCCGGAGGCATCCTGCCCTCGGACATCGCGTACGACGAGGAGTCGCAGACCTGCACGTACGAGGGGCTGCCGCCCGGCGTCTACATGACCAGCGCTCCTCCGAAGACCTTCGGGCCCACCCAGCCGACCGGGCAGCTGGACGCGCCGGACGACCCGGGAAGCAGCAACGACTGATGAGGCCGACTCCCGGGTCCGTCCTGGTGATCACGGGCGCATTCGACCCGACCGCCGACCTGGTGATCGAGGAGCTGAACCGGCGTGCGGTGCCCGTCTTCCGGGCCGACACGGCTTGGTTCCCGTCGAGGCTGGCCGTGGCGGCCGGCCTCGACGGGTCCGGTTGGCGCGGCACGCTCGCCACGGACCGCCGCACGCTCGACCTCACGACCGTCCGCGCGGTCTACTACCGCCGCCCCACACCGTCCGCGTTCCCCGACGACATGCCTTCGGAAGCCCGTGCGGTCGCCGCGGCCGAGGCGCGGCGCGGGTTCGGCGGACTGCTCTCGGCACTGCCGGCCCGGTGGCTGCCGCCGCCGGGCCGGGCTGCGGACGCCGAGTACAAGCCGCTCCAACTGAGAATCGCGGCCGAGTGCGGGTTACGCGTGCCCCGGACACTGGTCACCAACAGCCCCGACGCGGCAAAGGAGTTCGCGGAGCAGATCGCCGCACCGGTCATCTACAAGCCGTTCACACCCATCCGTGGGACGGTCGACGGCAGGTCAGTGGCGGTCTTCGCGAGCTTGCTCCGAGCCGGCGATGTCGGTCACTCGTCCATCGCCACCACGGCGCACCTGTTCCAGGAATGGGTGCCCAAGGCGTTCGAGGTGCGGCTGACCGCCGTCGGCAGTCGACTCTTCGCCGCCGAGATCCATGCCGGATCAGCCGCCGCCCATGCCGACTGGCGCAGCGACTACGACAGCCTGACCTATCGCGTGTGTGAACCCCCGACTGCCGTGACACGGGGAGTTCACCGGATGCTCGGCCAACTCGGTCTCCCGTACGGCGCGTTCGACTTCGTGGTCACACCGTCGGGCGAGTGGAACTTCCTTGAGGTGAATCCCAACGGGCAGTACGGGTTCATCGAGCAGGCGACCGGGCTGCCCATCACCAGTGCCATCTGCGACTACCTGCAAGGAACCGACACATGACCGCCGCCGTAGAGACCGGGAGCCGGCTCCTCCAGGCCCGGGTAAGGCTCGCCTGCGACATCGAGCGCGCCAGTGCCGTCCTCTCCTCCCGGGTGGTGGAGGCGTTCCTGAATGTTCCCCGGCACTCGTTCGTTCCGGTGTTCTACCGCTCCGACCACACGACTCGCCTCACGTCCGGGGACGGTGAGGCGTGGCTGCGCGAGGTCTATGCGAATCGGGCGCTGGTCACCGAGGTGGACGGGCTCAGCACGGCGGCGACCTCCTCGTCCACGCTGCCGAGCCTGATGGCCGACATGCTCGACGCCCTGGACGTCCGCCCGGGCGACCGGGTGCTGGAGATCGGTACCGGTACCGGTTACAACGCCGCGCTGCTCTGCCATCTCGCGGGCGCGGAGAACGTGACCACCCTCGACTGCACCGCTCCCCTGGTCACCGCTGCCCGGGACCGGCTCCACAACGCGGGCTTCGAGCCGGTCGTCCTCACCGCCGACGGCGCCGCCGGGCACCCCGGCGGCGCCCCGTTCGACCGGATCATCGCCACCTGTTCCGTCCGGCGCATCCCGCAGGCGTGGCTCGACCAGTGCGCGCCCGGGGGCGTCATCGTCGCCCCGATCGGCGGCGCGCTGGACGGCGGGGCGGTCGCCTGCCTGACCAAGCAGCCGGACGGGCGCGCGGTGGGACGCTTCCTGGCCGCGCCCGCCGCGTTCATGCCCCTGCGGTCAGGGGCGGCCGCCGCATCGGACGCCCCTGAGAGCGTCGAGGCGGCGCAACGAACCACACCGGTCAGAAGCAATGCCCTCAACGACTACGGCTTCTCCTTCTGGGCCTCTCTCCACCTGCCGCCGAACGTCGTCCGGCAGGCGGGCAGGCTTCACGATTCCGCCGATGGCTCGACCGCACTGGTGCGCGACCACTCCGACGGCTCGTCCACCGTGACGGTCGCGGGCCCGCGCGACCTCTGGGAGGTCGTCGAGACCGCCCACCGCGAGTGGCTCCGCCGGAACCGTCCCCGCCGGGAATGGCTCACCATCGAGGTCGGCGTCGAAGGCCAGATCGTCCGTTACGCCGCCCCGGACGGCTCGGTGTCGCGTTGGGTGCTCTGAGAAGTCGGTGGAGGCGGTTCCGCGGCTCACACACCTGGTCGCGCGGCGGCGCTGGCCGCCGCCGACGACGGGCGGGATGTGTTCGAGCACATCCCCTGTGAGTGGAAGGCAGTACGAGCATGGGCGAGTTCGCTTCCTGTCCCCCGGAAGCCGTGAAGGCCGCAGAAGCGATTTGCGGGCCGGTCGAGCTGAAGGAGATCACCGACCGACGCGGGTCTGCCGTCTGGAAAGCCACTGGCCCCATGGCCGCTGTCGCCATCAAGCTCGGGACAGGGGAGTCCGCCGAGGTGACAGCGCGAGAGGCGTCGGTTCTGGATCAGCTTCCCGGCTACACGGTCACGGCAGGCCGAGCTGGTGAGGCCGTTTGGTTCGTCACGCCGTGGCTGGCTGGGCGATCTACCTGGGAAGTCTTCCGAGCCGCCCGAGAAGGCGCTGCTGGCCGACCGATCGCGCTCGCCGGATCAGTCGATCTGTGTCGCTCGGTCGCCGGCCTCCACGCCGCCGGCTGGGTGCACGGCGATTTGCAGCCGTCGCACGGCATCCACACCAGCGGCGAGGTGAAGCTGATCGACTTCGCTTGGTCATGGCAGGAAGGGGCAACGCCCTGGACCTCCTTCCAGGGAGCCATGGTGCACCTGATGGCACCGGAGCTGGCCGCCTGGATCTCCGCCGGGCCGCAGCCGGTCAAGACGTCACCGGCCGCAGAGGTGTATGCCCTGGCGGGAGTGCTCTGGACCTGCGCGACCGGCGACTGGCCGCTCGACTATCGGGCCGCCGGAATCGACCGGAAGGAGGCCGGCCCCGATGGGCTGCGCGACGCCATCGCCACGGGGAAACTGCCTCTTGCCCCGGCGACGCCATGGCCGGAGCTTCAGGACGTGCTCCGTCCCGTGCTGCTCTCCGGGCCGGCTGATCGGCCGACCGCCGCCGACCTCGGTGACACTTTGGCGGCGGTGAGCACGTGATCCGGCTGCGGGAACTGCGGGCCGGGGACGAGCAGGCTCTCCAGCGGATCTACAGTCCCGCGTCGGTCCGGTATCTGGCCCGGAGCCCAATGAGTGAGGATGAAGCCAGGATCTACGTCAGCCGGGCCGTGGTAGCGGCCGGACTGTCTCCTCGGACGCACTTCATGCTCGGCATTGAAGCCGCCAGCGACCTGGTGGGCATTGCCAAGCTGGGCATAGCCCATGGTGCCGGCACGCTGAGCTACATCCTGCGACCGGAGGCCTGGGGCCAGGGCTACGCCACCGAGGCGGCAACCCGTCTCCTGGCCCTGGCCTTCGGTGCGTTGCGCCTTCCGGTCGTGCGGGCCAAACACCACCCGGACAACTCGGCCTCTGGCCTCGTGCTGGCCAAGGCCGGGTTCTCCCACACGGGGGCGGAGGGCGGATTTGAGCGTTACGAGGTTCGACTGCCTCGTCCGTGACCAGTCACGACAACGGCAGGCCGCGTGCGGCCTGCCGAACAACAAGCAGGTTCGAGACCGTCCTTGCGGCTGTAATGCAGTACGAGCATGGGCGAGTTCACTCCCTGTCCCGGAGACGCCCGCAGCCTCGTCGTCACTTCGCGATGAGCCGGTCCATGGGGCCGAGGAGCTGCGCCCACCGTTGCATTCCCACGACGGGCCGGCCCTGGAAGTCCCGGACGCGGACCACATCGAAGCCCCGGGGCTTGTAGTACCGGACCAGGCCCTCCTCGAAGGTGACGCGCCGCACCCACGCTGCGGGGCGCATGCGATACACGAGTGCTCCGATGGTCTCGGGGGAGCACTCAGGCTGGACGATCCACACCCCACGCAGGGGAAGCATGAGCGACGCCCTGCTGCACAGGAAGTCGGACCGGCCGACTTCCTGTGCAGCGAGCAGAGAGGCTGGCCACCCGGCGGCCCGGATCATCCGGGACCGCCGGGCTCGATAGGGCGGCGACCAACGCCGTCGGCCGCTGCGAGTGGTGCGGTGGCCCCGGGTGGGCGTGTGTCACGCCCACCCGGGGGTCTGGAGGCCGAGCAGCTCCAGGCCCCGGGCCAGCGTCCACGCGGTCAGGTGGCACACGGCCACTCGGTTCGCCCGCACGGCCGAAGTCTCCGCCAGTTGCGCTCCCGTAGAAGTCGGTGGAGCCCGGTTCGGGCCGCGGACTACGCTCGGGTGACCGACGTACTCGATGCCGGGAAGGCACTGTGACCTCGAACGATCTCTTCTCCCGTACCTCCGTGCGGCCATCGTGGGAGGCACTTCCGGCCGCTGTCCGTGACTCGGTGGAGTCCGTGCTCGGCTCGCCCGTGGTCGCGGCGGCGACGCAGGTGGCCGGGTTCAGCCCGGGGCTCGCGGTGCGGGCCACGCTCGCGGACGGTCGGGCGGTGTTCCTCAAGGGCGTCGCCACCGACCACCCCGTCCACCCGACGTACGCCACCGAGGCGACCGTCAACCGCAGCTTCGGCCCGCAGGTGCCCGCACCACGGATGATCGACTCCTGGGAGGGCGGGGGCTGGCTGCTGATGGCCTTCGAGGACGTCGCCGGCGGCCACCCGGACCTCGGGCCCGGCTCGCCCGACCTCCCGGCGGTGCTGGAGCTCCTCGACCAGCTCCCCGCGACCGTCGACCCGTCCCCGGTGCCCGACGGACCGACCGTAGCCGCCGTCCTCGGGGACCGCTTCCACGGCTGGCGCGTCCTGGCCGGGGAGCGGGCCCGGCTCGATCCGTGGTCGGCGCGCCACATCGAGCGGCTGGCGGCCGTCGAACGCGACTGGTTCGACCACTCCGGCGGCGACTGCCTGCTCCATGTGGACCTGCGCGCCGACAACATGCTGCTGCGCGACGGGGCGGCCCTCGCCATCGACTGGACCTACCTCCACCACGGCGCCGCCTGGATCGACCCGGCCTTCCTCGTCACGCAGCTGATCCGGGCCGGCCACACCCCCGGCCGGGCGGAGGAGCTGATCGGGCGCGCCGCCTCCTGGCACCACGCCCCGCCGGCGGCGGTCACCTCGTTCGCGGTCGCCCAGGCCGGATACTGGGAGCGCAACTCCCGCCTCCCGGCCCCGCCCGGTGTGCCGTACCTGCGCGACTACCAGGCCCGCATGGCGGCGGTCGGACGGACCTGGATCGCCCACCGGACCGGGTGGCGCTGACCGACCGACAGAGACGAGCCGTACGTGCCGACCGCACCCGTGATCCGCAGTGACGCCCCCGGCTCCTTCCCCTGGAGCGTGTTCCACGAGCGCCACCCCAAGCTCCTGGGCCAGGTCCTCGACGCGCTGCCGTACGGGCCCGCCCAGCGGGCGGCGGTGGAGCGGCTGCTGGTGGAGAGCACCACGGGTGTCCTGGAGCCGCCCGGCGAGAGCGTCCACGACCGGGAACAGTGGCTGGCGTGGGGCGAGGGCCTCTGGGGCCGGCCCTGGGGCGAGGCGCCGTTCCTGTGGGCGGAGAACTGGTTCTACCACCGGCTGCTCGACGCCACCGGCTGGTTCCGGCCCGGCGCGTGGCACGGCATCGACCCCTTCGGCCCGTTCAAGGCCGCCGAGTTGGCGGGCCCGGCGGTGGACGCCGAGCTCGCGGCACTGGAGCCGCTGGGCGAACTGCCGCGACGCCGGCGCGAGGAGGCCCTGCTGGCCTCCGCGCTGTGGGGGAACCGCGCCGATCTGAGCTTCCGGATCACGGCAGCGGACGACGACGCCGCCACCGCTCCGGTCGCCGACGACAGCGCGGCGTTCTGGACCGAACTGGAGCGGGCCCGGGGCGGGCGGGTCTGCGTCGTCGCGGACAACGCCGGCCGGGAGCTGCTGCCCGACCTGGTGCTGATCGACCACCTGCTCACCGAGGGCCTGGCGGCCGAGGTGGTGCTGTACGTGAAGCCCCGGCCGTACTTCGTGTCGGACGCGACCACGGCCGACCTGCTCACCACGGTCGAACGCCTGCGCGCCGCGCCCTCGCCCCGGGCGGCGGCGGTCGGGGCGCGGCTGTGGCGGGCCCTCGGCACGGGCGAACTCGCCGTCCGCGCCCACGCGTTCTTCTGTGCGCCGCTGACGTTCCACGACCTGCCCGCCGACCTCCGGGCGGAGTTCGCCGGTGCGGCGCTGACGGTCCTCAAGGGGGATCTCAACTACCGGCGCCTGGTGGGCGACCGGCTCTGGCCGCCGACCACCCCGTTCGCGGACGCGGTGGAGCACTTCCCGTCGTCCGTCGCCGCGCTGCGGACGCTCAAGTCGGACGTGGTGGTCGGTCTCGAACCCGCCGTCCTCGCACGACTGGACGGCACGGGGACGGCGTGGCGCACCAGCGGCCGGTACGCGGTCGTCCAGGTCCACCGGCGGCCGCCCGGCCGGTGAGGGCACGGCCCGATCCGCCGGGGCCGTCCGACCGGTGAAAAGGGCGAGGAGGGGCCGCCCCCGCTTCGATACACTGCGCACGCCCACAGTGGACCTTCGCTCTGTGTGGCAGCCCGGAGTCCGGCGTCCGTGCCGGGGTTCCGTTGCGGCCCCCAGACCCTGCGCCTGTCACGGCACTCCGGGCTGGGGTGCGTGCGGGAGAAATTGGAGCATCCGAGGATGGCTCGGCACCTGATCACCAGCGCCCTTCCGTACATCAACGGGATCAAGCACCTGGGCAACATGGTCGGGTCCATGCTCCCGGCGGACGTCTACTCCCGGTACCTGCGCCGGCGCGGGCACGAGGTGCTGTACATCTGCGCCACCGACGAGCACGGGACGCCGGCCGAGCTGGCCGCGCAGGAGGCCGGGCTGCCGGTCGCGGAGTTCTGCGCGCAGGCGCACGACCAGCAGAAGGCCGTCTACGACGGGTTCCGGCTGTCGTTCGACCACTTCGGGCGCAGCTCCTCGCAGCAGAACCGGGAGATCACCCAGGAGATCGCCCGCGAGCTGCACGCCAACGGGTTCATCGAGGAGCGGGCGATCCGCCAGGTGTACTCGGTCACCGACGGGCGGTTCCTGCCGGACCGGTACATCGTCGGCACCTGCCCGCACTGCGGCTACGACAAGGCGCGCGGCGACCAGTGCGAGAACTGCACCCGGGTGCTCGACCCGACGGACCTGCTGGAGCCGCGCTCGGCGATCAGCGGCAGCTCCGACCTGGAGGTGCGGGAGACCAAGCACCTCTTCCTGCTCCAGTCGAAGCTGACCGAGCAGGTCGAGGAGTGGGTCGACGCGCACGGCGACCAGTGGCCCGTCCTCGCCTCCTCGATCGCCCGCAAGTGGCTGACCGAAGGCCTGCAGGACCGCGCCATCACCCGTGACCTGGAGTGGGGCGTCCCGGTGCCGGCCGACGTGTGGCCGGAGCTGGCCGCCGCGGGCAAGGTCTTCTACGTCTGGTTCGACGCCCCGATCGAGTACATCGGCGCCACCAAGGAGTGGGCGGACGCGGCGGCGGACGGCGAGGTCCGGGACTGGAAGTCCTGGTGGTACGAGGCCGACGAGACCGTCCGGTACACGGAGTTCATGGCCAAGGACAACGTCCCGTTCCACACGGTGATGTTCCCGGCCACCCTCCTCGGCTCGCGCAAGCCCTGGAAGAAGGTCGACTACGTCAAGGCCTTCAACTGGCTGACGTACTACGGCGGCAAGTTCTCCACCAGCCAGAAGCGGGGCATCTTCACCGACGTCGCGCTGGAGCTGCTGCCGGCCGACTACTGGCGCTACTTCCTGATGGCGCACGCCCCCGAGTCGGACGACTCCAGCTTCACCTGGGACCTCTTCTCCTCGGTCGTCAACAAGGACCTCGCCGACACCCTCGGCAACTTCGTGAACCGCGTGCTCTCCTTCAGCCGCAAGCGGTTCGGCGACGACGTCCCCGCCGGGCACGCGGCGGGCGAGGCGGAGGAGCGGCTGGGCGCGCAGATCGCCGAGCTGCTGGCCGAGTACGAGACCCAGCTGGAGGCGCTGAACTTCCGCAAGGCGGCGCAGAGCCTGCGCACGCTGTGGAGCGCCGGGAACGCCTACCTGGACGAGAAGGCGCCCTGGCTCCAGGTGAAGACCGACCCCGAGGCGGCCGCGCTCACCCTGCGGACGGCGATGAACCTGATCCACCTCTACGCGGTGGTCTCCGACCCGTTCATCCCGGCCGCAGCGCAGGCCATGCGCGAGGCGTTCGCGCTCGCCGACGACGCCCCCGCCCGGACCCGGTCCTGGGTGAGCGCCGAGGAGGCGCGCGCGCTGGACTTCGTCCCGGCCGGCACCGCGTTCACCGTCCCGCCGGTGCTCTTCGCCAAGATCACCGACGAGGACCTGGCCGCCTGGACCGCGCGCTTCGGCGGCGGCGAGTAGGCGCGGCGCGGGCCGGCAGGTCACGTGCCGAGTCGCCTCCGGGCACGCCGGACCGGGCGTGCCCGGTGAGGACTCGGCGCGGCCCCCGTTGCCACCGACCGGCGGCGGGGGCCGCGCCGTCCCGGCGGGCCCGAGTGCCCGGTTTCTGCCCGGGTACCCCGTCAGGGGTGTCCGGTGGTCTCGGCGGCGACCCAGGCCAGGTAGTCGGCGCTGCCGGCGACCACCGGGACGGCGACGATCTCGGGCGTCTCGTAGTCGTGGTGCTCGGCGAGGAAGGCACCGAGGCGGGTGACGAGGTCGGCCCGGGTCTTGAGGTCGACGCGCCACTCGGGGCCCTCCCGCACCTCGCCGTCCCACCAGTAGACCGACCGGACGGGGTGGATCTGCGCGCACGCGGCCAGGCGTTCGCGCACGGCGGCGGCGGCCAGGGCGCGCGCCTTGTCCTCGGCGTCGTGGGTCGTGGTCACCACGACGACGTCAGGGGTGGAAGCTGCCATGGCGCGACCGTACCGCCGACGCGCCGGCCTACGGAGCAGGACGTCGGACCGGCCGGCTTCCGGTGCGCGGGGTGACGGCGGGCCGGGCCGCGGCCGCCGTGCTCAGGAGAGGGCGGCGCGGGCCGCGGTGAGGACGGCGGCGATCTCGGGGGTGCCGGCGGCGGCCTCGTCGAGGCTCGCGGTGAGCGTCTCGCGGTAGGTGCTCCGGGCCTCCTCGTGGCGGGCGCGGCCGGTGGCGGTGATGACGGTGTAGACGCCGCGCTTGTCGTCCGGGCAGGAGTCCCGGTAGGTGAAGTCGGCGGCGTGCAGGCGGGCGACCAGGCGGGTAACCGAGCTCTGGTTGAGGCCGAGGCCGGCGGCGAGGTCCTGCATCCGCAGCTCCCCCTTGGCCGCTTCGGCGAGCAGGCCGAGGGCGCGGTACTCGGAGAGGCCGAGGCCGTGCCGGCGCTGGAGGGCGGTGGCCAGGCGGCTCTCGACGTGGGTGTGCAGAGCGGTCAGCCGGCTCCACGTCCGGGCGTCCGCATCGTCGCCGGTGGGGCTGGGTGAAGAGGTCATGGGCTGCTCCCTGGCCGGGCCGGGTGGGTTGACACAGATTACTTGTACATGCATGCTCTTGCCCAGTCGACATCAATTTGCACATACATGCAACCACCATGACCCCGGGGGATTCCCATGGCCTGGATCTACCTGCTCGTCGCCTCGGTCTTCGAGGTCGTCTTCGCCCTCGCCACCAACGCCACCCACGGCTTCACCGTGCTGGGGCCGTCACTGCTCAGCGCCGCGGCGGCCGCCGGCGGGATCTTCTTCCTCAGCCTGGCCCTGAAGACCCTCGACGTCGGCGTCGGCTACACCGTGTGGACCGGGATCGGCTCGGTCGGCACCGTCCTCCTCGGGTCGGTGATCTTCCACGAGTCGATGAACGCCGGAAAGGCGGTGGCCTTCGTGCTGATCATCGGCGGGGTGCTCGGCCTCAAGCTCGCCGACCGGTTCGGCGCACGGCAGTCGGCCTCGGCCTGAACCGCCGGTCCCGGTACCGCGGTTCGACACACCCACCCCTCTCCCCCCTCACCCACAGGAGCAGTCCGTCATGGCCTGGGTCTTCCTCGCGATCGCCGTCGTCTTCGAAATCGCCTTCGCCCTCGGCACCAACGCCACCCGGGGCTTCACCCGGCTCTGGCCGTCCGTCTTCACCCTGGTCGCCGCCGCGGCCGGCGTCTTCACCCTGAGCCAGGCGCTCAAGACCCTCGACGTCAGCGTCGGGTACACGATCTGGACCGGGCTCGGCTCGATCGGCACCGTGGTCTTCGGCGCGGTGCTCTACAAGGAGCGGATCACCCTGCCCAAGCTGCTCTCCTTCGCCTCGATCATCGCCGGGGCGATCACCCTGAAGCTCGCCGCCGGGGTCTGAACCGGCCCGGCCGGCCCGGGGCGACCGGCCCGGGGCGACCGGGCCGGCACCCGGGCGGCGCCTCACTCCGCGCGGATCGCCCGCGCCGTGTGGACGGTCGTGGCGGTGAGGTAGAAGGCGTCGGGCCGGGCGAGGATGCCGGTGGGCGCCTCGGGGTCGAGCAGGGCGTCCAGGGTCGCGCGGTCGGTGGCGTCGAGGCCCACGCCGATCCGCCCGCGCTGACGGGTCAGGTGCGTATGCAGGTACTCGCGGGCCGTCCGGTCCAGGGGCGCCGGCAGGTCGGTGAGGAAGGTCCGCGTGCCGCTGGGGGCGAGACCGGCCCCGGCCAGCAGCGCGGGCCAGTCCTCCACCGTGTCGACGGCGTCGGGGACTTCGGCGCGCATCTCGGCGAAGGTGTCCTCCAGGGCGGCGTCCAGCCGGGCCTGGAGGCCGGGGCGGCCGAGGCCGATGTCCCGGGGGAGGAAGCGCAGCGGCAGGCCGCGCTCGGCGACGGCCAGCAGACCGCCCGGGCGCAGCGAGCCGGCCAGCGCGGTCAGCGCCGCCTGCTGGTCGCCGAGGTGGTGGATCGCGTTGGCGGACCAGATCAGATCGGCGGCGCCCAGCACGGCGAAGTCGCCCGGCAGGTCGGCCTGCTGGGTGGTGAGGCGGCCGGCCGAGCGGACCCGGGCCCGCTCCAGCAGGGCCGGGGACTGGTCCACCGCGACCACCTCGGCGCCCGGGAAGACCTCGGCCAGCAGCCCGGCGATCACGCCCGGCCCGCTGCCGACGTCCAGGACGCGCCGAACGCCGCCGCTCGCGCGGCTGTCGCCGCTCGGTCCGCCGCTGCCGCTCGATGTGCTGCCATTGCTCGCACTGCTGCTGCCGCTGCTCGATGTGCTGCCAGTGCTCGCATCGCTGCCGGCCAGCAACTCCCGGAGCCAGTGGGCGGCCTGGGTGACGGCCGGGGCGCGCAGCTCGGCCTCGTGCTCCAGAAGGGTGGCGAGGGCGTCCCAGTCGAAGTCACCGGCGGCCTCGTGGTCGTGCCCGTGGTGGTGCGCGTGCCCGCGGCCCTGACCGTGGTCGTGCTCCTGGCCGTGGCTCGGCACGGGGTGGTGCGGTCGGTTCATCACGTATCTCCGTTCCAGTGGCGGGGGTTCCACAACGGTCCGGCTCGTCCGTGCCGGCCCGCTCCGGGCCCCGCGGTAACAGGCCCCGCGGTGACAAGTCCCTGCGGTAACAGGCCCCTCGGTAACAGGCCCCTCGGTACAAGGCCCCGCGGTGACGGTCCCCGGCGCCGCTCTGCCTGTCGCCCATGGCGGTCACCTACCGCGCCAGGCTGCGACAGGCCCCGCGAGCACGGCAAGCCTTGTTGCCGGTTCCGCAAAAGAGCGGCCGCGTCACCGCGTGCGGTACCAGTACGAGCGGGCGCCGGCGGCCAGGGCGACGCCGAAGACGGCGAAGGCTCCGAGGCCGATCCAGCCGACCAGCAGGACGTCCGCCTCGGTGGGGAAGTCCCCGCGCGGCAGGGTCAGCACGCCCGTGGTGGCGAGGGCCAGGTAGCCGGCGCCGACGACGCCGTACGGCGCGAGTGTCGCGGCGCCGAGCAGCGCGGGGGCGAGCGGAAGCCAGCGGGGGACGCGCCGGCCGCGCAGCACCGGGGTCCACCGGGGGAACACCTGGCCCCACGGACGGACCAGGCCCCAGAGCAGGAACACCCCGAGCACCGCCAGCAGCGCCGTCGCGTCCACGCCCCAGGACTCCAGGGTGAGCCAGAGCCCGGAGGCGCCGTTGCGCTCGGCGACGGCCCGCATCGCCGCCCCGCTCAGGCCGGCGAACGTACCGCCGAGGGCCCAGGTCAACTTCATCGCGACGTACGGCACGAACGCCAGCGTCCCCGCGAGAGCGGCCAGTTGGACCGCGCCCGAGGCCTCCGACGGGGCGGCGGGCACACCCGTGCCGGCCGCCCGGACGGTCGCACCGCCGGTGCGGGCGCAGGCCGCCAGCAGGACGGCGCCGAGCGCGGCGAGCGCGTGCTGGGCCGCGCCCGGCCAACTGCCCACGTCCTGGTCGAAGACCAGCGTGATGACGTCCATCAGCAGGCCGAAGGCCGCCGCTCCGGTCAGGGCGCAGAGCGTCCACAGCACCGTCCGCAACCCCCGGGGCCGCGCCGGTCGCCGTGCTCCCCGGGCCGCGGTCGCTCCGGCCGCCGCCGCGACGGCGCCCACCGCGGCGACCGCCCACCCCGGCCGGGCCGCACCGATCAGGGTGGCACCGGTCAGCGCGCAGCCGAGCCCGAACCCCGCGTACGCGACGCCCCAGACGGCCACCCCCCGGCCGTCCGTGCCCCACCCCGCCGGACCCTGCTCCCCCGGGCCCCCGTCGCCCGCCGCCCGTACCGCTGCTCCGCCCGCCGCTGTCGTCATGCCCCCACGCTCACACCGGCCGCCCCGCCCGGGCCTCCCCCGCGCGAGCGAGCCCGCTCCCCCGGGAGGGTGATCCCGGAGGGTGAGCCCGGAGAGCGAGCCCGGAAGGTGAGCCCGGAGAGCGAGCCCGGCCGCGGCCGCCCCTTGCCCTGGAGTGCACTCCAGCCCCTACTGTCGGACGCCTCGGCACGGAACCTTGAACAGGGGGACTGAACCATGCGCTACCGCATCCTGGGCGGCACCGGTATCGAGGTGAGCGCCTACTGCCTCGGCACCATGATGTTCGGCGCGGTCGGCAACCCCGACCACGACGACTGCGCCCGCATCATCCACACCGCCCTCGACCAGGGCATCAACTTCGTCGACACCGCGGACATGTACTCGGCGGGCGAGTCGGAGGAGATCGTCGGCAAGGCGCTGCAGAGCCGCGGCACCCGCGACGACGTCGTCCTCGCCACCAAGGTGCACTTCCCGATGGGCGAGGGCCGCAACCGGGGCGGCAACTCGCGGCGCTGGATCGTCCGCGAGGTGGAGGAGAGCCTGCGCCGGCTGCGCACCGACCGGATCGACCTCTACCAGGTCCACCGGCCCGACCACACCACCGACATCGAGGAGACCCTCGCCGCGCTCGGCGACCTCGTCACGGCCGGCAAGATCCGCGCCTTCGGCTGCTCGACCTTCCCCGCCGAGGAGATCGTCGAGGCGTACCACGTCGCCGAACGCCGCGGCCTGCCGCGCTTCCGCACCGAGCAGCCGCCGTACTCGCTGCTCGCCCGGGGAATCGAGCGGGACGTGCTACCGACCGTACGGCGGCTCGGCATGGGCGCACTGACCTGGAGCCCGCTCGCCTCCGGCTTCCTCACCGGCCGCTACCGCAAGGGCCGCCCGATCGACCTCGGCACCGGCCGGGCCGCCCTCACCCCGGCCCGCTTCGACCCGGCGCTGCCGGTCAACGTGGCCAAGCTGGAGGCCGTCGAGGAGCTGACCGCGCTCGCCGACGACCTCGGCCGCACGCTGCCCGAACTGGCCCTCGCCTTCCCCCTGGCGCACCCGGCCGTCACCTCGGTGATCATCGGCCCGCGCACCGGGGAGCAGCTGGCGGCGGCCCTCAAGGGCGCCGACCTCACCCTGGACGACGCCGCCCTCGACCGGATCGACGCCATCGTCCCGCCCGGCACGAACGTCTACCACCCGGACGGCGTCTGGCAGCCGCCCGCCCTCACCGACCCGGCGCTGCGCCGCCGCCCCGCCACCGACCGCGCGGCCGGATAGCGGCCGGCGAGCTGCCGCCCCGGCGAATCACCCCCGGGGAATCACCCCCGGGGCAGCAGCTCCCGCGCCGCCCAGGCCAGCGCGTCGGGCAGCGCCTCGGCGGTGACCGGGAACCAGAGGGAGCAGGAGCTCAGCCCGGCCTCGGCCAGCTCGCCGAGCGCGTGCCGGACGCTCTCCGCCGACGCCGCCGTGCCGCCGAGCGGGGTGCCCGGCACGGGGCCGGCCGGGGTGTGGCCGGGCGGGACGAGGAAGACCCCGGCGGTGAGCGCCAGCGTGCCCGGGTCCCGGCCGGTCTCCTCGCCGAGGGCGGCCAGCCGGGCCCGGACGGCGGTGAGGCCCGCCGGTTCGACCGCCGCGCCGTGCCAGGCCTCGCCGAACCGCAGGGCCCGGCGCAGCGCCGCGTCGCCCTGGCCGCCGACCCAGACCGCCGGCCCGGACGGGCTCAGCGGCGGCACCCCGATCCGGACGGCCCCCTCGCCCCGCCACAACTCCCGGACGACCGCGAGCTGTTCGTCCGCCCGGCGGCCCCGGCCCGCGAACGGCACACCGACCGCCTCGAACTCCCCGGCGTCCCAGCCCGTCCCCACGCCGAGGGTGAACCGGCCGCCGGAGAGGCGGTCCAGCGTGGCGCCCTGGTGGGCCAGGAGCACCGGATTGTGCAGCGGCAGGATCAGCACGCTCGTCACGAGCCGGATCCGCGAGGTGGCGCCGGCGACGGCGGAGAGCAGCACCAGCGGGTCGTGGGACAGGCCGACCTCGGTGCGCAGCACATGGCTGCCGGCGATCAGGTGGTCGAACCCGAGCCGCTCCGCCTCCTGCGCGGTGCCCAGCACGGCGTCGAGGTCCCGGACGTCCTTCGGCCAGAGGCGGTGCGGCGCGACTCCGAGCTTCATGCTGTCCCACTTCCCCGCGTCGGTCGTGACACCCGGTCAACAGGCTTACGGCGCCGGGGATTCCCCTCGTCAGGCGGCCGAAGTCTCCTGGCGCCGCAGCAGGTCGATCACGCCGGTCAGGTCCTCCGCTCCGGACGCCTCCGCGAGCCGGCGCGCCATCAGCCCGAAGTACGGGGCGAGCAGCTCGGTGCTGACGCCCTGCTCCTCGGCGGTGCGCAGGAAGGTGGGGGTGCCGGCGACCTGCATGGCGAGGTTGGAGACCACCCCCAGGGTGTAGTCCCCGGCCTCCAGCTGCGCGGCGGTCTGCGCCGCCGAGCCGGCCATCGCCCGGAGCCAGGAGGTCAGCAGCGGGGCGAGGTCGCCCGGGGCCACGGACTCCTTGCCGATCAGCGCGTAGGCGTGCGCCACCCCGGCGAACATGCCGTACATGGCGCTCAGCAGCGCGACGTCGTACAGGGCGGCGAACCCGGCGTCCTCGCCGACGAACCGGGTGCCGGCCGGGACGGCCAGGGTGTCGCGGTGCTCCTCGAACAGCTCGCGCGAGCCGCTGTAGAAGACGTACGGGCCGGCCTCCGAGACGCCGATCATCGGCGGGACGGCCATGATCCCGCCGTCCAGGTAGCGGGCGCCGCGCTCCTGGGCCCAGGCGGCGCGGGCGCGGGCCAGGCCGGGGGTGCTGGTGACGAGGTTGACCACGTCCCGGCCGGCCAGGTCGAGGCCGTCCAGCGCCTCGGCCACGGAGGCGTCGTCGAGCAGGCAGACGACCACCAGCCGGTTGGCCGCGACCGCCTCGGCGGGGGTGGCGGCGACGGTGGCGCCCCGGGCGGCGAGGTCCTCGGCCCGGGCGGCGGTGCGGTTCCAGACGGTCAGCGGGTGCCCGGCGGCGAGCCAGGTCCGGGCCAGCGCGGCGCCCATCGCGCCGAGTCCGAGCAGGGTGAGGGAGGTCGTCGAAACGGGGTCAACAGTGTTCTGTGCCATGTCGATCAGGCTCGTCGCCGGGGCGGTCCGCGGACAAGTACGCACCTCGAAGTGGGTGGTTACCCTGAGGTGAGCGATGAGGTCGGGAGGGGTGGGTCATGGCGACGGTGCCGAGGCCGGGCGCGTACGTCTGCGGGATCGACGCGGCGATGGACGTGATCGGCGGCAAGTGGAAGGTGCTGATCCTCTGGGCGCTGGACGAGCGGCCGAACTGCCGGTTCGGCGAGCTGCGCCGCCGGGTGCCGGGGATCACCGAGAAGGTGCTCGCCGCCCATCTGCGCGAGCTGGAGGCCGACGGCATCGTGCACCGCGAGTCGTACGACGAGGTGCCGCCGCGCGTCGAGTACTCGCTGACGGCGGTCGGGGCGCGGCTCAACGCGGCGCTGGCACCGCTGGGGGCCTGGGGCCGCGAGCACGTCCTCGGCGGGGCGGAGCACCCGGGCCGGGGGGCCGCGTAACGCGACGGGGCCCGGGGCGCCGCGCCGGTCCGGGCCCGTCGGCGGCTCAGGCGATCGAGGCCGCCACGATCGCCGCCACCGCGACGTTGCAGCTGGCGGTGACCCAGACCGCCGGGTGCGGCTCGGGGTCGACCAGGACGGCGCCGAGCTTGCCGGGCGTCAGGATGTCCACCGCCCAGAACGCGACGGCCATCAGCACCAGGCCCAGCAGGCCGAAGCAGGCCGTCGAGACGAGGCCCTTGCCGAAGTCCTCGTAGGTGTACATGATCGCGGTGAAGACGATGCCGCCGATGCCGAGCAGCGCGGAGCTGAGCAGCACGGCGGCGTTGCGGTTGCGCTCGACCCAGATCTGGTGGCCGAGCCTGCCCGGCGTCAGCGCGTCGACCAGGCCGATGCCGAGGAGGAGCAGCAGCACGCCGACGGCGCCGAAGGCGGCCGCCGCACCGAGGCCGTGCAGGATGTCGTTCATGGGTGTCCGTCCCCCGTGTCCGCTCACTGAATCCCGCCGGGCCCGGCTCCGCCCGGTCCGGCGGTCAAGGATCGGCAAAACATATCCCATCGGCCCCGTGGCCGGACAGGAATCCAGGGCCCCTCCCGTACCATCCCGCCCCACGCGTACCATCGGGCGCCATGACGCCGTCCCAGTCACCCAGCACATCCCCCGGAGCCGGCCGACCGGGACCGGACGCCCGGCGCCGCTCGGGCTTCGTCACCCTCGGCATGGTCGGCACCCTCGCCCTGGCGCTCTCCGGCTGCTCCTCCGGCAGCGGTGGCAACCCGCCGAGCCGCTGCGTCGACCCGTCGACCCTCAAGGTGCTGGACAGCCACGCGTGCACGGGCGGCACCACCGCCGCCGCCGGCCGCTGGTACTACTGCGGCTCGGGCGGCACCACGGCGCTCGGCGGCACCTTCGACAAGGCCGCCACCAAGCGCGGCGGCTTCGGCTGCCCGTCCGGCTCCAGCGGCTCGGGCGGGGGCTGACCGCGGTGCGCCGCCGCGCCATCGCCCCGCGCCCCGACTGGCTGGCCACCGTCGAGGGCCAGGGCCTGATCTACGCGATGTGCTCCGACCCGTGCAACCAGGGCGGCCCGCACGCCTACTGGGACGAGAGCGGGTACTACGAGTTCTCGCTGCCCGAGGTGGAGGCGCTGGAGGAGGTGGTCGAGGAGCTGCACGGGATGTGCCTGGCCGCCGCCGACCACGTGGTCCGCACCGGCCGGTTCGCCGACTACGGGATCACCGACCCCCGGCTCGCCGCGACCGTCGCCGAGTCCTGGCGGCGGCGCGCCGAACAGCCGTCCGTCTACGGGCGGTTCGACCTCGCGTACGACGGCACCGGCCCGGCCAAGCTGTTCGAGTACAACGCCGACACCCCGACCTCGCTGATCGAGGCGGCCGGCCCGCAGTGGTTCTGGATGGAGGAGCGCTTCCCCGCCGCCGACCAGTGGAACTCGCTGCACGAGCGGCTGGTCGCCTCCTGGGCCCGCCAGAAGCACCTGCTGCCGCCCGGGCCGGTGCACTTCGCCCACTCGCGCGGCGACACCGAGGGCGAGGACTGGATGACCACCCTCTACCTCCAGGAGTGCGCCGAGCAGGCCGGCATCGACACGGTCGGCATCGCCGTGGAGGACATCGGCTGGGACGGCCTCTCCGGCCGCTTCGTCGACCTCGAACACCGCTTCATCCGCTCGGCGTTCAAGCTCTACCCGTGGGAGTGGCTGGCCGGGGACGAGTTCGGCGAGCAGCTGCTGGACGTCGTCGACCACGGTGGCGGCACCGGCTCCACGCTCTGGATCGAGCCGGCCTGGAAGATGCTGCTCTCCAACAAGGCGCTGCTGGCGGTGCTCTGGGAGCTCTACCCGGGCCACCCCAACCTGCTGCCCGCCTACCTGGACGGCCCGCGCGAACTCGCCGCCCCGGACGGCCCCGGGTACGCGGCGAAGCCGCTGCTCGGCCGGGAGGGCGCCGGCATCCGGATCGTCGGGCCGGACGGCGCCGAGACCCGGCTCGCCGCCTGGGCCGGCGACCCGGACCGCTACGGCGCCGAGGGCCACTGCTACCAGCAGTACCACCCGCTGCCCGACTTCGACGGCAACCGCCCGGTGCTCGGCGCCTGGGTGGTCGACGGCGAGGCGGCGGGCCTCGGCATCCGCGAGACGGACGACAGCCCGATCACCCACCAGGGCGCCCGCTTCCTGCCGCACGTCATCGTCTGAGCCGTCCGCAGGGCCGGGCGTCCCCGCCCGGCCCTGCGGCCACCCGGGGTCAGTCCTCGTGCGTCAGGTGGTCCACGCAGGCCGCGACGGCCAGCAGCAGCCCCGCGTCGGCGCCGTCGGCCACCTCCACGCCGTAGGTGTCACGGACCCGGAACCACTTGCGGGAGATCCGGGCGAGGTCGTCGCCGTGGGCGTTCTCGATCCGGTAGTCCTTGTCGATCAGGTTCCCGTGGATCTTCAGCTCGCCACCGCCGGCCAGCTCCACCAGGTACTTGTCGCGGAACGGCGTGAACAGCTTCTCCCGGACGGTCGCGACCACGTCGCCGTCGGCGTTCTCGATCTTCATCGCGTCCCGGACGGTGAACGCCTTCTCCTTCACCACCGCCACCACCCGGCCGGCGGCGTCCTTCAGCTCGAAGGTGTCGCGCAGCCGCAGCACCTTGCCGTCCACCAGGAACGCCTTGTGCCCCCGGTCGTCCTCGATCCAGTAGTCGTCACCGATCGCGAACAGCTTCTCCCTGACCAAGTACCGCATACCGCCTCCTCCGTGTGGGACGTCCCGCCCATTCGACCCGATCGGCCTCCCCCCCTGAAGGACCGCCACACGCCGGAGGGCCCGGCGGAGCAGGGCCGAGCCGGTCGCACGTACTGCACAGAACCACACAGAACAACCACTGGATGGTCAAGAACGGCCACGGTCGGCCATGATGTCGCTGCCCCGACCGTGGGTGCCCGCGCGGGTGTCCCGGCACCGACACCCCGCCAGCCCGGAGACTCCCGATGCGCCGACTCACCCACGCCGAATTCCTCGCGATGCGGCGGTTCGACGCACTGGACGGACTGCGTGCCGTCGCCGCCGTGATCGTGGTCTTCTTCCACTACGGCGGCCCGGAGTCCCGGTTCCTCTCCGGCTGGATCGGGGTGCACGCCTTCTTCGTCCTCTCCGGCTTCCTCATCACCACCCTGATGCTCCGGGAACGGGACCGGACCGGGCGCATATCGCTGCGGAACTTCTACATCCGGCGGGTCTTCCGGATCGTGCCGCTCTACTACGCGGGCCTGGCGATCACCATGGTCGCCGTCTACCGCTCCGGCCACAGCTGGGCGGTGCTGATGGACCACCTGCCGAACTTCCTCGGCTTCATGAACGAGTACCACCTCGCCGGCGACACCCCGTACCTGCACACCTGGACCATCGGCATCGAGCAGAAGTTCTACCTGGTCTGGCCGCTCGCGCTGATCCTGGTCGGCCTGATCTCCGAGAAGCTCCGCATCCCGCTCGCGGTGGCCGCGATCGCCCTCGTCCTGGTGCCGTACAACGAGACCTGGAAGGGCATGGGCCTGCACTACTCGGTGCTGCTGATCGGCGCCCTGCTCGCCGTCGTCCTGCACAGCCGCCGCGGTTTCGCCCTGCTCAGCCCGCTGACCCACCCGGTCGTCGGCGCGGTGGCCGGCCTCGGGTTCCTCGTCCTGCACGCGAAGCTGCCGGACCTGACCGCCCACTTCGGCGGCGAGCAGATCCCGATCTTCCTCTTCGGCCTCGGCGTCGCGCTGCTGCTGCCCACCCTGCTCGGCCCCGGCCCGGGCCGCCTGATCCTCTCGCTGCGCCCGCTGGTCTTCGTCGGTGAGCGGTCCTACGGCCTCTACCTGCTCCAGGCCTCGGCCGTGAGCGTCACCGCCGCCCTGGCCCCGTGGCTGCCCGGCGGCACCCCGCTGTTCGCGACCGCCGTCTGCCTGGTCGCGCTGGCCGCCGCCGACCTGCTGCACCGCCGCCTGGAGACGCCGATGATCGAGGTCGGCCGCCGCCTGATCACCTGGTGCGACACCGTCTCCCGCCGGATCCGGCCCACCGTGCCCGCCCCGGCCACCGCGCCCGACACCACCGTCCACCCGCCGGCCGGGGCCCGGCCCGCCCCGGCCCTCACCGGCCCCTCCCGGCCGGAGTGACCCGGCGGCGGCGCCGGTGCGCCCCGCCTCCGTGACCGGCCGGAATGAGCAGCACCCCCGTGCGGTTTGATGGGGGTATGGCATCTCGTGCACGTGTACGCGCCCCCGAGCTGGTCGGGGCAGGCGGTTGGCTGAACACCGGCGGCAAGGAGCTCACGCTCGCCGACTTCCGGGGCAAGATCACCGTCCTGGACTTCTGGACCTTCTGCTGCATCAACTGTCTGCACGTCCTGGACGAGCTCCGTGAGTTGGAGGAGAAGCACCGCGACACCGTGGTGATCGTCGGCGTGCACTCCCCCAAGTTCGTGCACGAGGCCGACCACCAGGCCGTGGTGGACGCCGTCGCCCGGTACGAGGTGCACCACCCGGTGCTGGACGACCCGGCGCTCGCCACCTGGAAGCAGTACGCGGTGCGGGCCTGGCCGACGCTGGTGGTGATCGACCCCGAGGGGTACGTGGTCGCCCAGCACGCCGGCGAGGGGCACGCGCACGCCATCGCCCGGCTGGTCGAGGAGCTGGAGGCCGAGCACGCGGCCAAGGGCACGCTGCGCCGCGGCGACGGCCCGTACGTGGCGCCCGAGCCCACCGCGGGGGACCTCAAGTTCCCCGGCAAGGTCGTCCGGCTGCCGAACGGCCACTTCCTGGTCGCCGACTCCGGCCACCACTCGCTGGTCGAGCTGGCCGAGGACGGCGAGAGCGTCGTCCGCCGGATCGGCGACGGCGTGCGCGGGCTGGTCGACGGCACCAGCCCCCGGTTCAGCGAGCCGCAGGGCCTCGCCCTGCTCCCGGAGGGCTCGGCGTACGACGTGATCGTGGCCGACACCGTGAACCACGCGCTGCGCGGTGTCCGGCTGGCCGACGGCAGCGTCGAGACCCTGGCCGGCACCGGCCGGCAGTGGTGGCAGGGCTCCCCGACCGAGGGCCCGGCCCGCGAGGTGGACCTCTCCTCGCCGTGGGACGTCGCCTGGTTCGACGGCAAGGTCTGGATCGCCATGGCCGGCGTCCACCAGCTCTGGGCGTACGACCCGGCCACCGGCACCGTCGGCGTCGCGGCCGGCACCACCAACGAGGGCCTGGTCGACGGCCCGGTCGCCGAGGCCTGGTTCGCCCAGCCCTCCGGCCTGGCCGTCTCGGCGGACGGCGAGCTGCTCTGGGTGGCCGACTCGGAGACCTCGTCGCTGCGTTCGGTTTCACGTGAAACGAAGACGGTCCGGACGGCCGTCGGCACCGGCCTGTTCGACTTCGGCCACCGCGACGGCGCGGCCGAGCAGGCGCTGCTCCAGCACCCGCTGGGCGTCACCGTGCTGCCCGACGGCTCGGTGGCCGTCAGCGACACCTACAACCACGCGCTGCGCCGCTTCGACCCGGCGAGCGGCGAGGTCACCACGCTCGCCACCGACCTGCGCGAGCCCTCCGGCGCGGTGCTGGTGGACGGCGACATCGTGGTGGTCGAGTCCGCCCGGCACCGCCTCACCAGGCTGCGGCTGCCCGAGGAGGCCGTCCGGGTCGAGTCGGTCGCGCACCGCACCCGGCGGGCCGCCACCGAGGTCGCCCCCGGCACGTTCCGGCTGGACGTGGTCTTCTCGGCGCCCACCGGCCAGAAGCTGGACGAGCGCTACGGCCCGTCCACCCGGCTGCTGGTCAGCTCCACCCCGCCCGAGCTGCTGGTCTCCGGCGCCGGCGCGGACACCGCGCTCTCCCGCGAACTGGTGCTCTCCGACCGGGTGACCGAGGGCGTGCTGCACGTCTCGGCGATGGCCGCCTCCTGTGACGACGACCCGGAGATCGAGTTCCCGTCCTGCCACGTCCACCAGCAGGACTGGGGCGTGCCGGTGAAGCTGGCCGCGGACGGCGCGCGCCGGCTGCCGCTGGTGCTCGCCGGGATGGAGTAGCCGCGGCCGGCACCGGCAGCACGAAGGGCCCGGCACCCGCCGGGCCCTTCGTGCTGTGCGGGCTCAGCCCTCCAGGAAGGCCTTGACCGCGCTCGCCAGCAGGTACGGGTCGTCCGCACCGCAGAGCTCGCGCGCCGAGTGCATGGAGAGCGCCGCGATGCCGCAGTCCACCGTGCTGATCCCGAGCCGCGCCGCGGTGATCGGGCCGATCGTCGTACCGCAGGGCATGGCGTTGTTGGAGACGAAGGTCTGCCACGGCACGCCGGCCTTCTCGCAGGCCGCCGCGAAGACGGCCCGGCCGACCCCGTCGGTCGCGTACCGGTTGTTGACGTTGACCTTCAGGATCGGCCCGCCGTTGGGCATCGGGTGGTGCCCCGGCTCGTGCCGCTCGCTGTAGTTCGGGTGGACGGCGTGGCCCATGTCGGAGGAGAGGCAGACGGTGCCGGCCAGCGCCCGGGCGCGGTCCTCGGGGCTGCCGCCGCGCGCGTAGACGCTGCGCTCCAGCACGTTGCCGAGCAGCGGGCTCTGCGCGCCGGTGTCCGACTCGCTACCGGTCTCCTCGTGGTCGAAGGCGGCCAGCACCGGGATGTACGGCAGGGCCTCGCCGGCCACGGCGGCCAGCGCGGCGGTGGCCGCGTGCACCGAGAGCAGGTTGTCCAGGCGCGGCCCGGCCAGCAGCTCGCGGTCCCGGCCCAGGTAGGTGGCGGGCTGCACGTCGTGCGTCATGAGGTCCCAGCCGGCCACGTCGGCGGCGTCCACCCCGGCGCGCTCGGCGACGTACTCGATCAGCGAGCCCTCGTCGACCGGGCCGAGGCCCCAGATCGGGGTGAGGTGGCGCTGCTTGTCGAGCTTCATCCCCTCGTTGACCTGGCGGTCCAGGTGGATCGCCAGCTGCGGCACGCGCAGCAGCGGCTCGTCCAGCTGCACCAGCCGCGAGCTGCCGTCCCGCAGCGCGAGGCGGCCGGAGAGGCCGAGGTCACGGTCGAGCCAGGTGTTCAGCGGCACGCCGCCGTAGATCTCCACCGCGACCTGCCGCCAGCCCGCCGAGCCGGTGTCGGGCACCGGCTTGACCCGCAGGTTGGGCGAGTCGGTGTGGGTGCCCACGACGCGGAACGGCGTCTGCGGCCCGGCGCCCTGCGGCACGTACCACGCGATCAGCGCGCCGCCCCGGATCACGTAGCGGCCCCCGGCCACCGCGTCCCAGGCGTCCGTCTCGGCGACCTGCCGGAAACCCGCCTTCTCCAGCCGCTCGGCGGCGCTGGCGACCGCGTGGTAGGGCGACGGTGAGGTACCGAGGAAGGCAATCAGATCATCGGTGTGCGTCCGGTCGAAGAAGGCCTGACGGGCGGCGGTCGACATGCTGCTCCTGAGTCGAGGGAGGGCCGAAGCCGGATGGGGGTCGGCTTCGCACCTTGAGCATATGCCCGTACACGGACAGGACACTCGGAACCTCCCAACGGATGCAGAACGCAGACAGAACCGTGAACTGACGCAGCGCCGGACGCCGCGCACCCAACGGTTGCGCCCGGTCGCGGACGGTCATACCGGGGCCGGCCCCGGGCAGCGGCGCAGGCCGGGACGGGGGAACGCCGAAGGGCCCGGTCCGGGAACCGGGCCCTTCGGCGTGAGGGTTGGGTCAGGCGGTCAGTGGGAGGGCGGGCGTCAGAACGCCTCCTCCGCCAGCTCCATGATCTCGTTGTCGATGCCCTCGGCGATCAGGCGCTGCGAGGAGACGGTCGGCAGGATGTTCTTGGCGAAGAAGCGGGCCGCCGCGACCTTGCCCTGGTAGAAGGCGACGTCCTTCTCCGAGGCGCCGGCCTCCAGCTTGGCCAGGGCCACCGCGGCCTGGCGCAGCAGCAGCCAGCCGACCACGACGTCGCCGGAGACCATCAGCAGGCGGGTGGTGTTGAGGCCCACCTTGTACATGTTCTTGACGTCCTGCTCGACCGAGGAGAGGTCGGCCAGCAGCTTGCCGACGATGGCCTCCAGGTCACCGGCGGCCTTGGCGAGCAGCTCGCGCTCGGTGGCCAGGGCGTCGCCGCCCGCGGCGGAGCCGAGGAACTTCTGGATCTGCTCGGACAGCGCGGTGAGCGCCTGGCCGCCGTCCTTGACGATCTTGCGGAAGAAGAAGTCCTGGCCCTGGATCGCGGTGGTGCCCTCGTAGAGGGTGTCGATCTTGGCGTCCCGGATGTACTGCTCGATCGGGTACTCCTGCAGGTAGCCGGAGCCACCGAAGGTCTGCAGGGACTGGGCGAGCTGCTCGTAGGACTTCTCGGAGCCGTAGCCCTTGACGATCGGCAGCAGCAGGTCGTTCAGGCGCTCGGCCGCCTCGTCGGCCTCGCCGCGCAGGCGGGCGGCGAGCACGTCGTCCTGGGTGGAGGCGGTGAGCAGGACCAGCGCGCGCATGCCCTCGGCGTACGCCTTCTGGGTCATCAGCGAGCGGCGCACGTCCGGGTGGTGGGTGATGGTCACCCGCGGCGCGGTCTTGTCCAGGAACTGCGAGATGTCGGCGCCCTGCACGCGCTCCTTGGCGTACTCCAGCGCGTTGAGGTAGCCGGTGGAGAGGGTGGCGATGGCCTTCGTGCCGACCATCATCCGGGCGAACTCGATGATCTTGAACATCTGGCGGATGCCGTCGACCTTCTCGCCCAGCAGCCAGCCCTTGGCGGGGTGCTTGGCACCGAAGGTCATCTCGCAGGTGTTGGAGGCCTTGAGGCCCATCTTGTGCTCGACGTTGGTCGCGTAGACGCCGTTGCGCTCGCCGAGCTCGCCGGTCTCCCAGTCGAAGTCGTACTTCGGCACGATGTAGAGGCCGAGGCCCTTGGTGCCCGGCTTACCGCCCTCGGGGCGGGCCAGCACCATGTGGATGATGTTCTCGGACATGTCGTGCTCGCCCGAGGTGATGAAGCGCTTCACACCCTCGATGTGCCAGGAGCCGTCCTCCTGCTTGATCGCCTTGGTGCGGCCGGCGCCCACGTCCGAGCCGGCGTCCGGCTCGGTCAGGACCATGGTGGAGCCCCAGAGGCGGTCGGTCATCCGCTTGGCGACCTCCAGCTGCTCCTCGGTGCCCTCCTCGGCGATGACGCCGGCGAAGGCCGGGCCGGAGGAGTACATCCAGATGGCCGGGTTCGAGCCGAGGATCTGCTCGGCGAAGCCCCAGATCAGCGAGGACGGGGTGACCTGGCCGCCGATGGACTCCGGGATGCCCAGGCGCCACCACTCGGCGTCCATGAAGGCCTGGTAGCTCTTCTTGAACGAGGCCGGGATCGGCGCGGTGTTGGTCTCCGGGTCGAAGACCGGCGGGTTGCGGTCGGTGTCGGTGAAGGACGCGGCGAGGTCGTTCTCGGCGAGGCGCGCGATCTCGCTCAGGATGTTCTTCGCGGTCTCGACGTCCATGTCCGCGAACGGTCCGGTGCCGTAGACCTGCTCGCGGCCGAACACCTCGAAGAGGTTGAACTCCACGTCCCGCAGGTTGGACTTGTAGTGACCCATCGCCGTTTTCTCCGGTTCGTCGCTTCCGGGAGACCGCCGCGTTCGGGCGCCCCGTACCCACCAGTAGGCAACATGATGCTACCCAGCGGTAACTTGTTTCAAGCCCCTGGCAGTGAATCCGCTATGAACGTGGTCACGTCCCACAAGCCGGGACGGCCACTCCTTGTCAGGATCGACGCCCGCACAGGCGGCTGCGCTCCCGATAGCCTGTCCGTGTGTACGGCTATGACCAGAACGCATACCCGGGTGATCCCTACCAGCAGCAGGCGGGACCGCAGCCGGGCATGAACGGCATGCCCGGCCCCGGCCCGTACGGCGAGCAGCCGCAGGCGTCGCAGCAGCAGTCCCTGTACCCGGAGCCGTCCCCGCCCTCGCTGGCGGACGCCGTCCGGGCCTTCACCACCGGGTCGATGGCGGTGGAGGACTTCCAGGCCATCTTCATCACCTCCAAGGTGCACTGCCCGCGCGGCGACCGCCCCGGCTTCCTGGCGCTGCACAACACGCCGACCCCGGTGATCCCGATGTTCAGCTCGCTGAAGGAGCTGCGCCGCTACGCCGGTAAGGACTCCAAGCACTTCACGGTCACCGGCGCCGAGGTGCTCGACCTGCTGCCGACCGGGTACGGCTTCGCCCTGGACATGGAGGGCGAGCACCGGATGGTCTTCGACGCCAAGGCGGTCGAGCAGATGGTCGACTTCACCATGCGCCGCATGTACGGCTGACGCACCGGACGACCGCCGCACGGCCCGGGGCCCCTCCGGAACGGGCCCCGGGCCGTCTCGTCGACACATAGTTCAAAGTTCAACTTGCTTCTTGTTGAGAATTGAACTAATCTCGTGGACGTAGGCCAGAGGAACCCCCCGAAGGAGGCCGACATGCCCGCCGTGACCGTCGAGAACCCGCTGACCCTCCCCCGCGTCACCACCCCCGACCCGGCCGCGACCAACGCCCGGCCGGTGCTCACCGTGGTGACCGCCCCCGAGGGCTTCGAAGGCGAGGGCTTCCCCGTCCGCCGCGCCTTCGCCAAGATCAACACCAAGTACCTCGACCCGTTCATCATGATGGACCAGATGGGCGAGGTGGAGTACGCGGCCGGCGAGCCCAAGGGCACGCCCTGGCACCCGCACCGCGGCTTCGAGACGGTCACCTACCTGATCGACGGCGAGTTCATCCACAAGGACTCGCACGGCGGCGGCGGCCACCTCGGCGGCGGCGACACCCAGTGGATGACGGCGGGCTCCGGCATCCTGCACATCGAGACGCCGCCGGAGTCCCTGGTGACGACGGGCGGGCTGTTCCACGGCATCCAGCTCTGGGTCAACCTCCCGGCCTCCGACAAGATGACGACCCCGCGCTACCAGGACATCCACGGCGGGCACGTCAAGCTGCTCTCCACCCCGGACGGCGGCGCGATCCTGCGGCTGATCGCCGGTGAGCTGGACGGCCACCGGGGCCCGGGCGCCACCCACACCCCGATCACCCTGCTGCACGCCAGCATCACCCCGGGCGCGCAGGTCACCGTCCCGTGGCGGCAGGACTTCAACGCGCTGGCCTACGTGCTGAACGGCGACGGCAAGGTCGGCGCCGAGGGCCGGCCGATCCACACCGGGCAGGCGGCGGTGTTCGGCGAGGGCGACACCCTCACCATCTCCGCCGACAGCCGGCAGGACTCCCGCCACCCCAACCTGGACGTGATCCTCCTGGGCGGGCAGCCGATCCGGGAGCCGGTCGCCTGGTACGGGCCGTTCGTCATGAACAGCCACCGCGAGCTGGAGCAGGCGATGCGGGACTTCCAGTCCGGCTCGTTCGGTCACCCGATCGACTGACCCCGCCCGGATCCCGGCCCCCGGAACGCCGGGGGCCGGACCCCGGCCCGCCGACCACGCCCCGGCCCGCTACCGCCGCATCGTCACAGCAGCGCGTAGAGGGCCGAGGCGTCGTCGTGCGCCTTCCCGCGCGGCCAGCGCTCGCAGCCCGCGTCCGACCGCTCGACCGCCCGCACCTGGGCGATCAGCTCACCCGGTCCCGCCTCGGCGAGCAGTCGCAGCGCGTCCGCCCAACTGCCCAGGCCGAAGCGCTCGGTGTAGCGCGAGGCGCCGTCGCTCAGCGCGGCCACCGCGTGCAGCCGCGCCAGGTCGACGAAGCCGGTCTCGGCGTGCTGCGCGGCCCTGGGGCTGGCGGCGGCGATCCACGGGCCGCCGCCGGAGTTCCGGGCGGCCCGGACGGCCAGCGCGTACTCCAGGTGCAGCGCGGCGCGCTCGGCCGTACCGGGCACCGTCGACCAGACCTGCCGGCGCAGCTCCTCGCCGTCGGGGAAGCGCTGGTTGTCCCCGATCACCCTGGGCGGGCCGTCCTTGTACTGCAGCACCAGCAGCGAGTCCCCGAGCACCAGGTACTCCAGTGCGGCGCCGTGCCGCCGGGCGGCGACCACCATGGCGGCGGGCGTGTTGGGGTGGGCGAGGTCGCAGCGACCGCCGTGCAGCGCGGCCGTCTCCACGATGGCGTCGGCCAGGCACTCGGCGATCGAGCGGTCCGCCCGGTCGGTCAGCCGGGCCAGCAGGTGCACCCCCAACCGCCGTACGTACCAAGGGGTGCCGTGGCGGCACCCGGACTCCAGGCCGGTCGGTGAACTCGCACCGTCGAGCAGTACGAGCGCCTCCGGCGAGGCCGCCGCGAAGTCCTCGCTCTCGCGGTCCGGCCGCCGTGCTTCCCCTGCCAGCTGTACCTGCATCCCGACAGTGTGGACGCCGGGTGGGGCGCGCGCCCAGACCCGTGCACGCGGCGTGCCCCGGCCCGGCCGGGGCCGTCCGGTGGCAGTGGGGGTAATTCGGCCATACCGTCGGATATCGACTGGACAATTCGGCCAATCAGGGCCCGTCAGGTTTGCGAGCTCCTTCGAGGGGCCGGCCGACACGGCGCTGACGAGGACGAGGAGCGACGGATGTTCTGGCAGTTCATCGTGCTGGTGGCCGCCTCGATCGGCTTCCCCACCGCAGCACTGCTGTTCCTGATCGGCGGCCCCCGCTTCCCCGACGAGCAGCGCGACCGGCGCTGACACCCGCCCGGCCGGGCGCCGCACGGCGACCGGCCGGGCCGGAGCCGCTCACCCGGCCGGCCCGCCCAGGGCCCGCTCCAGCGGGGCGGCCCGGGCGAGCAACAGCTCGTCGGCTCCGGCCGCGCCGACCACCTGGAGACCGAGCGGCAGACCGTCCGCACTCACCCCGGCGGGCAGGCCGAGGGCCGGCAGCCCGGCGTAGCTCCACGGCAGGGACATCACCGCGTCGCCGGTGCTGCCCAGCCCGAGCGGGGCCGGCCCGGTGGCGGCGGGCGCCAGCAGCAGGTCCACCCCCGCGGCCGCCCAGGCGTCGGCGAGGCGGGCCCGGGCGTACGTGCGGGCCCGCAGCGCCGTCTCGTAGTCCTCCGGCCGGACGGCCTGGCCGTGCCGGATGCCGGCCGCCGTCTCCGGCCGGTAGAGACCGCCGAAGCGGGTGAACCAGTCGGCGTGGCTGCGGGCCTGCTCGAAGCGGTTGATCGTCCGCACCTGCCGCACCAGCCGGTCGAAGTCCGGCAGCACGTCGACCTCGCGCACCGTCGCCCCCGCGGCGGTGAGCTGGTCCAGCTGCTCCCGGAAGGCCGCCAGCGCCACCGGCCCGGCCTGCTCCAGGTACGGCCCGACGGGCACCCCGAGGACCGGCGGCGGGCCGGCCGCCCCCGGCGCGGCCCGCCAGTCGTCGCAGAGCAGCGGCGCCGCCAGCGCCGCACCGGCGAGGTCGGCGGTGAACAGCCCCAGGGTGTCGAAGCTCGGCGCGTTCGGCAGCACCCCGTCCATCGGGATCCGCCCGTACGTCGGCCGGAAGCCCACCACCCCGCAGTAGGCGGCCGGCCGGATCACCGAACCGACCGTCTGGGTGCCGATCGCCAGCGCCACCAGCCCGGCCGCGACCGCCGCCGCCGACCCGCTGCTGGAGCCCCCCGGGGTGTGCCCGGGGTGGTGCGGGTTCCGGGTCGGGCCCGGGGCGCCGCCGGCGAACTCGGCGGTGACCGTCTTGCCCGCCACCAGTGCGCCCGCGGCCCGCAGCCGGTCCACCACGGCGGCCTGCGGCCCGGCCAGCACGCCCGGCGGCAGCGCCGAACCGGCGTGCGTGGGCAGGCCGTCCACGTGGACGATGTCCTTGATCCCGACCGCCACCCCGTACAGCGGCGGCGCGGCTCCCGGATCGGGGTGGCGGGCGACCAGCGCGCGGGCCTCGGCCCGCAGCCGCTCCGGGCGCCCGGGTTCGGGCACGAAGGTGTGGAGCAGCGGGTCCAGCTGCTCGATCCGGCCGCAGAGCCGGTCGGCCCGGTCGACCGGGCCCTCGGCCCGTACCCGCTCGACCTCGTCGGCCAGCGACCGCGGGCGGACCAGCGATCTCTCCATGCCGATCAGGCCAGGTCCGGTCGGGCTACGGGTGCTCGGTCGCCAGGTACGGCGTCTCGCGCAGGTAGTACGCGCCGCAGGTGTGGCAGCAGAGTTCGGGCGTCTTGCCCCAGTCCGCCGGATCCCGCAGCCGCGCACCCTCGTCCAGCTCCCGGCCGCACATGGCGACGGCCTCGGAGCCGCGGACCATGTGCCAGAGCCTCACCCCGGCGGACGGACCGCCGTCACCGTACTCGGCGCGCATCTGGTGCATCATTCCCCCATCGTCCGGCGGCCGTCCGGCCCCGGCAACCGGGGGCGGGGGCCGGGTCCGGACCGCCCCCGCACGCCCGGTCAGACCAGGCTGCCGTGCAACCGCAGCCGGGCGATGCCGCCGTCCGGGAAGACGTCGATCCGGACGTGGGTGGCCGGGCGGGGCGCGTCGAGCACCAGGCGGTGGACGGCGTCGGGCTGGAGCCGGGTGCGGGGCACCAGCTCGAACCACTCCTCCGGGTCGGCGCCCTGCTCGTCCCGGCCGTGCAGCGCGGCCCAGCCGGCCGCGTTGCCGACGTAGTAGCCGGTGTCGATCTCCACCGCGCGGATCGCACCGCGCCCGGCGAGCCGCAGCAGGACCCAGTCGTGGCCGTCGTCCCGGCGCCGGCGGTTCTCCCAGCCGTCGCCCATCGCCCGGGACCTGCCGGGCAGGGCGAGGTTGGCCGGGGGCGAGAAGAAGCGGTCCGAGGCGTCCTCGACCGTGCCGCCGTGCTCGATCGCGGCCAGGTCGAAGGTGCCGAGGGCGGCCAGCCAGGCGGTGTCCGGCCGGGCCTCGCCGTGCACCCGCAGCCGGGCGATGCCGCCGTCCGGGTACTGGCTGAGCCGCAGGTGGGTGAAGCGGCGGCCGCCCTCGACGGCGAAGCCGTTGGCGGCGTGGCCGCGCACCGGCGAGCGGGGCACCAGCGGGTGCCAGACGGTGGAGTCGGCCAGCAGCTCCTCCGGGCCCGGGGTGCCGGGGAGTTCGGCGCCCTCCAGGGCGATCTGCTGCGGGTGGTTGCCCCGGAAGTGCGCGGTGTCGACGATCACGCCGTGCACGACCCCCGGCACTCCCAGGCGGATCAGCGCCCAGTCGTGGTCCTCGGCGGTCGGGTGCGGGTGCGCGGTGCCGGCGCCGCGGCGGCGGCGGGTCTCCCACCCGTCCATGATCTGGCCCTTGTTGCCGAAGGTGTGCGGGCGGAACTCGGCGGGCTCGGGCAGCAGCAGGTTCTCCCGCTCGGCGAACAGCTCGTCGTTGGCGGCGATCACGGCGCCGCCGAGCCGGCGGTCGGCCAGGTCGGTCAGCGTGGTGAAGTCGAACTCGCCGGAGCGGTAGTCGGCGTACGGGTTGCCGCCCGCGTAGGGCAGCGCGGCGGCGTCGGGCAGGGTCCGGGGCGTGGTGTCGGTGGCCATGCCTCCACCATGACCCCGCCGAACTGATCAGGTCCATCACAAAGAACTGAGCAAACCGTTCACTGTGCCTGAACGGTCGCCGCCACCTCGGCCAAGGCCGACAGCACCCGGCGCAGCGGCGGCGTCCCCTCCGTCCCCGTGCGGACCGCCGCGACCACCCGGCGGGTCGGCAGGTCGGCCGGCAGCGCCCGGACCACCGCGCCGCCGAGGCGCCCGGCCGAGGCCAGCCGGGGCACCAGCGCCACCCCGAGGCCGGCCGCGACCATCGCCAGGATCGCCGACCAGTCCGCCGCGGTGTGCGCCCGCTCGGGCACGAACCCGGCGTCCGCGCACGCCGTCAGCGTGATCTCCCGCCAGGGGCCGGCCGCGCCGTAGATCCACGGCTCGTCGGCGAGGTCCGCGAGCCGCAGGCCCGGGGCGTCGGCCCGCGGGTGCCCGGGCGGCAGCGCCACGTCCAACGGGTCGCTGAGCAGCACCGACTCGACGAACCGGGGATCGCCGCCGGCCGGCCGGACCGCCAGCGAGAGCGCCAGGTCGACGTCCCCCGCCGCCAGCAGCCCGTACGCCCCGGCCGCCTCCGCCTCCACCACCCGCACCGCCAACCGCGGCGCGTCCGCCCGCAGTCGGGCGATCGCCGGGACGAGCAGCCCGCCGATCGCGGTGGCGAAGGCACCCACCCGCACCTCGCCCGCCTCGCCGTGCAGGTACCCCGCGAGCTCCGCCTCGGCCCGCTCCAACTGCCCGAACACCAGCTCCGCGTGGCGCAGCACCAGCCGCGCCGCACTGGTCAGCCGGACCCTGCGCCCGTACGGCTCCAGCATCGGCGCGCCCACCTGCCTGGCCAGTGCCGACACCTGCTGCGAGACCGCCGACGGCGAGAGGCGCAGCCGCTCCGCCGCCGCGGTGACCGTCCCGCACTCGTCGACCGCCCGCAGCACCCGCAGCCGCCGCAGATCCCACTCGCCCACCGCACCCATCGCGCCAGCGTAGTTGCGTTCCGGCCACCCCGGCCGGAACCCGTCGTCCGCCCCTCGACAGGGTGCGGCGGCGCGACCGGCCGGCGATCACCGCCGGGCCCCGAATCGCCCTGATCCCGACGCGATTCACCCGAGGCCGGAGCGAGGACCGGGCGGACCGCCCGCACCCCTTCCCGGCTTCTCAGCAGGCCCGCAGCAGGGCGTCGTCCTGCCACTTGAGGACCTTGTCGAAGCTGACGATCGCCCCGCGCAGGGGGTGGTTGCGGAGCTGGACGTGGTCGGTCAGGGCGTGGATCAGGAAGAGGCCCCGGCCGGACTCGGCGGTGAGGTCGGGCAGGGTGTCGAGGTCGACCGGGCGCAGGGTGGGCGCCGGGGCCCCGGGGCGACAGGGGGGCAGGACGTGGGTGTCGTACGGGCGTTCCTCGCGGCGCGGGCGGTGGCCGGTGAGGACCGGGCCGGGGACGCTGGCGCGGCCGCGCCGGGCGCGGCGGCGCGGGGCCGGGCGGGCCGGCGGAGCGGTCGGCCGGCGCGGCGGGAACGGTGCGGGGGCGGCGGGCGCGGCCGGCCCGGAGAGGCCGGGGCCGGAGTCCGTCACCTCGATCCGCAGGAGGTCACCGCTGATCGACGCGGTGACCTGGAAGCCGTCGTCCGCCCGCCCGCCGGCGCCGTGCTCCACGGCGTTGGCGCAGGCCTCGCTGAGGGCGACCCCGAGGTCGTCGGCGATCTGCGGGTCGACGCCCGCCGTGGCCATGGCACCGAGCAGGATGCGCCGGGCCAGCGGCACGCTGGCCGGGTCGCGCTTGAGGTGCAGAGTCCACCAGATGTCCACGGGAGGTCCCTCCTGGCTGCGGCTCCACATACAACTAGGTATCTCCGGGCGATCCTGCCGTGAACCGTGCCGGAGGTCCGCTACCGCCCGTTCGGCGGATGGACTGGGGCCGTGGTCTGTGCCGAGCGGCGCACAGCGGGGGCCGCACGCCGGGGCCGAACGGGGCATTCGTCGGACAAGCCCGGGGATTTCCCACCCTGCCAACGGCGCCGCGGTGGGCGATGAGATGATGGCCCGGCCATGACTGCCCTCGCCACCGCCCCGCACCCGGGCGCCCCCGCACCGGACGCGCCGGTGGGGGCCGCCGCCTGGGACCTGCGGCTTGCGCGGGCCGTGCCGTTCGCCCTGGTCTGCACGCTGATCGCGGCCACCGGGCACGCCCTGGCCGGCGGCGGCAACGTGACGGCGCCCGCGCTCGCGACCGGCTTCGCGGCCGTCCTGGTGCTCGCGATGGCCTTCGGCGGGCGGGAGCGTTCGCTCGGCGCCATCGCCGGTGCGCTCGGCGCGGGCCAGCTCGGGCTGCACTGCCTGTTCCACGCCTTCGGCGGTCACGCGACCGCGGCGGCCGGTGCGATGGCCGGGATGCACCACGGTGGCGGCTCCGGCCCGCTGACCCTGCCCCAGGTGGCCGGCCGGCTGATCTGCAACGAGGCCCGGCCCGGCACGCTGGCCGGCCTGCCCGGCAACCCGTCCGCCGAGCAGCTGGTCGCCAACGCGGGCCTGGACCCGCAGGCGTACGCCGTCGCGCCCTGGTGGCAGGGCGGTCTGCTCGGCATGACGCCCTCGATGCTCGCGGGCCACCTGGCCGCCGCCCTGCTGGCCGGCTGGTGGCTGCGGCGCGGCGAGGCGGCGCTCTGGCGGCTGGTCAGGATCACCGCCACGGCCGCCCGGGAGCACTGGGCGACGCCGCTGCGGACGGCGTTCGCGCTGGCCGCGGCGCTGCTGGGCGGTCTGCTCGGCACGCCCGGCGGGCCCGCCCGCCGCTCCGGCGCACGTGCCGGGGACAGCCGGCTGCCGGCACGCACCGCACTGCGGCACAGCGTGGTGCGGCGCGGCCCTCCGTTCGGGGCCCTCGCGTACTGACCCGCCGTCGACGGCGTGCCCGGCCGGGCCGCCGTACCGGGCTCCGGGCGTGCGCAGCAGCAGTGCCGTACCCGCCGCGCCCCGCGGCCTGCGGCCACCCACTCGTCCCCCACGCCGCGCGGCCCCGCCGAGGCACGGATCACCGTGTCCGGGAGCGGTCCTGCCGCCGAGCCTCCGAACGGAGACCCGAATCATGCGTTCCCTTCCCGCCCGCCGTATCGCCGCCGTCGCCCTCACCGCCGCCACGTCCGTCGTGGTGCTGGCCGGCCCGGCCTTCGCGCACGTGACCGTGAACCCGGGCAGCGCCCCGCAGGGCGGCTACACCGCCGTCGACTTCCGGGTGCCGAACGAGAACGACACCGCCTCCACGGTGAAGCTGGAGGTCAACCTCCCGCTGGACCACCCGCTGGCCTCCGTCCGCACCCTCCCGATGCCGGGCTGGACCGCGACCGTCGAGAAGTCCAAGCTCGACAAGCCGATCAAGGTGCACGGCAACGACGTCAACGAGGCCGTCTCCAAGATCACCTGGACCGCCGACGCGGGCACCAAGATCGCCCCCGGCCAGTTCCAGGAGTTCCGCGTCTCGCTCGGCCCGCTGCCGACCGACACCGACAAGCTGATCTTCAAGGCGCTGCAGAGCTATGACAACGGCGACGTCGTCCGCTGGATCGACGAGGCCAAGGACGGCCAGCCCGAGCCGGCCAAGCCCGCCCCCGTGCTGACCCTCGCCAAGGCCGCCGCCGGTGACGACCACGGCGTGACCGCCACCCCGTCCGCCGCCGCCGACGGCCACGGGCACGGCGACGCCAAGAACGAGGCCGCGGCCGACTCCTCCGCGAAGAGCAGCGACTCCACCGCCCGCGTGCTCGCCGTGGTGGGCATCGTCGTCGGCCTGATCGGCGCCGCGTTCGGCGTCGTCGGCCTGCGCCGCAAGAACGGCGGCTCCGCCTCCTGACCCCCGCACCGGCGGGGCCGCACCCGTACCGCACCCGGGTGCGGCCCCGCCGGTGATCCACCGCGCACGATCGGATCCCCCATGTCCCGCACCCTCCGCACCGCCCGCCTGGCCGGCGCCGCCGCCGTCGCGCTCGCCGCGGCCCTCACCCTGACCGCCTGCGGCTCCGACGGCGGCAGCACCGGCCCCGCGAAGGTCACCCAGCAGAAGGCCGACTCGCCGTACCAGGGCACCGTGCTCGGCAAGCACTTCGACAAGCCCGACCTCCAGCTGACCGACACCGCCGGCCAGCCCTACGACCTGCGGCAGAAGACGGCCGGTCGGAGCACCCTGCTGTTCTTCGGCTACACCAGCTGCCCGGACGTCTGCCCGACCACCATGGGCGACATCGGCGTGGCGATGACGAAGCTCTCCCCCGAGGAGCGGCAGAAGGTCGACGTCGTCTTCGTCTCCACCGACCCGCAGCGCGACACCCCGCAGGTGCTGCGCAGCTGGCTGGACTCGATGGGCAAGGACTTCATAGGCCTCACGGGGGACCTGGCCAGGGTGAAGGCGGCCGCCAAGTCGCTCGGCATCCTGATCGAGGACCCGGTGGTCAACGCGGACGGGACGGTCACCTCCACCCACGGCGCGCAGGTGCTGGCGTTCCTGCCCTCGGACGACAAGGCGCACGTCCTCTACCTCAGCGGTACGGAGGAGAAGACCTACGAGCACGACCTCCCGCTGCTCGCCCAGGGGGTCGCGGCGTGAAGGGCACCGGCGGCGCCCCGGGGTTCCGGCGGACCGCGCTCACGGGGGCGGTGCTGGCGACGGCACTGGGCGCCGGCGCCATCCTGGTCGCCTGCGGCGCGGGCGGCGGGGGCGACGCCGCCGACGGGCCGGCCCTGCTGAGCGTCGCCGACTCCTACATCCCGCTGCCCCCGGCGGGCGGGATGGCGGCCGGCTACCTGACCGTGCGCAACGACGGCGGCGAGGACCAGCTGGTCAAGGTCTCCAGCCCGGCCGCGCGATCGGTCACCATGCACCGCTCCACCGAGTCCACCATGGAGCAGGTCGAGCGCCTGGACGTCCCGGCGCACGGCGCGTTGCAGCTCGCGCGCGGCGGCAACCACCTCATGATCATGGGGTGGCAGAAGGCGCCCGCCCTCGGTGACGAGCTCGAACTCGACCTGACCTTCGCCAGGACCGGCACCGTCTCGGTCAAGGTGCCGGTCAAGGAACTCACCTACCGCCCCGGCCAGCAGTAAAGGGATCCCAGGAGATGCTGACGGCCGCGTTGCCGAACCCCACCACCCGCCGCCGGCTCGTCGGGCTGCTGGGCCTGCTCGGCGCGGTGCTCGCGCTGATGCTCGCCGGCGCCGGGCCCGCCGCCGCGCACGCCACCCTGCAGTCCACCGACCCGGCGCAGAACTCGGTCGTGGCGACGGCGCCGCAGACCGTCACGCTGACCTTCAGCGAGGCGGTGTCGCTCTCCGGGGACTCCGTCCGGGTCCTCGACCCGGCCGGCAAGGCGGTCGACACCGGCGGCCCGGCGCACGCGGACGGCAAGGACAACACCGCCCGGGTCGGGCTGAACAGCGGCCTGGCCAACGGCACCTACACGGTGGCCTGGCGCGCGGTCTCCGAGGACTCGCACCCGATCGGCGGGGCGTTCACCTTCTCCATCGGCGCGCCCTCGGACACCTCGGTCTCCACCACCGCGCTGAGCGGCGCCGAGGCCGACGGCGTGGTCGCCGCGCTGTACGGCACCGGCCGGACCGTCGCCTACGGGGCGTTCGCGCTGCTCGTCGGCGCCGCCGCGTTCGTGCTGGTCTGCTGGCCGGCCGGGGCGGCGCACCGCGGGATGCAGCGGCTGCTGATGACCGGGTGGGTGGCCCTGCTGGTCTCCACCGTCGCGGTGCTGATGCTGCGCGGCCCGTACGAGCGGGGCTCGGGCCTCGGGCAGGCCTTCGACCTGTCGCTGGTGCGCGCCACCCTGGACGAGCGGATCGGCACCGCGCTGGCCGCCCGGCTGCTGCTGCTCGCGGCGAGCGGGGTGTTCCTGTCGCTGCTGGTCGGCCAGCTCGGGCAGCCGGCGCCGCGCCCGGACGGGGCCGGGGACGCGACGGACGCGACGGACACCGAGGAGGCCGAGAACAGCGAGGACGCGGAGGAGGCCGAGCTGCGGCAGCTGGAGCAGCGCGCCGCCGAGCGCCCGCAGCACGAGGCCCGGCTGGGCCTCGGCGTGGCCGGGCTGGTGCTGGCCGTCGCCCTCTCGGCGACCTGGGTGGGCGCCGACCACGCCTCCGTCGGCATCCAGGTCTGGCTGGCGCTGCCGCTCGGCATGCTGCACCTGATCGCGATGGCGCTCTGGCTCGGCGGCCTGGCCGGCATGCTGGTCGGCCTGCGGCACGGGATCGGCGCGGACGCCGCCGACCGGTTCTCCCGGATCGCCTTCGGTTCGGTGGCGGTGCTCACCGCCACCGGGATCTACCAGTCCTGGCGCGGCCTCGGCAGCTGGGGCGCGCTGACCGGCACCGAGTACGGGCGGCTGCTGCTGCTGAAGACCGGCTGCGTGGTCGCGATGCTCGGCGTCGCCTGGATCTCCCGCGCCTGGCTGGCCCGGCTGCGGGCGGCCCCGGCGGAGGCCGGGGCGGTCGTGCCGGTCGAGGCACCGGAGCCGGTCGCCGTCGCGGCCCAGTCCGACGACCCGGTCCGGCAGGCCCAGCTGGCCCGCCAGCAGGCCGCCCGGACGAGCGCCGGCCGCGATCGCGGACTCACCCCGACCCGGGCCGGGCTGCGCCGCTCGGTGCTGGTCGAGGCGCTGGTGGGGGTGGCCGTGCTGGTGGTCACCACGATGCTCACCAACTCGCCGCCCGGCCGGGTGGCGAGCGAGATCGCCGCCTCCGGGACGGCGAACGGCGCCGCCGTGCCCGCGCCGGGCGTGCCCGCCCCGCAGACGGTGCCCGGCCAGACGCTGGAGCTCAAGCTCCCGTACGACACCAAGGGCCGGACCCCGAACGCCAAGGGCACCGCGACCGTCACCCTCAACCCGGCCCGGACCGGACCCAACGAAGTCCACCTGAGCCTGGACGGGGTGGACGGCCGGCCGGTCGACGTCCCCGAGGTGGAGCTCGCCTTCACCCTGCCGGACCGCGACCTCGGCCCGCTGCCGGTGCCGCTGACCGCGGAGGGCGCGGGGCGCTGGAGCGGTACCGCGCAGCTCCCGCTGGCCGGCAACTGGGTGGTGTCGGTGCAGGTCCGCTCCTCGGACATCGACCAGACCACCGAGATCAAGCAGCTGAAGATCGGGTGAGCGCGATGGGCAACGCCACGGCGACGGAGACCACGGGTGCCACGGACGCCGGTGACCGGGCCCCGCGCCCCGGCGTCACCCGGCGGGCCCTGCTGGGCACCGCCGGGGCCGGGCTGGTGGTCGGTGCGAGCGCCGGCGCGGCCGGGGCGGTCGCGCTGGACCGGGCCCCCGCGGCCGGGCCCGCCGCCGGCCCGAACGGCTCGCTCGGCGCCGGACGGGTGCCGTTCCACGGCGAGCACCAGGCCGGCATCCTCGAACCGCAGCAGGCCCGGGTCCAGCTGGCCGCCTTCGACCTGGCCGCCGGCGTCGGCCGGGACGGGCTGCGGACGCTGCTGCGGAGCTGGTCCCGGACGGCCGCGCTGCTGGCCGCCGGCGAACCGGCCGACGCGTTCGACAACCAGGTGGCGCTGGACGCCGGCCCCTGCTCGCTGACCGTCACCTTCGGCTTCGGGGCCGGCCTGTTCGACAAGGCCGGACTGGCCGACCGCCGGCCGGCGGCGCTGGAGCCGCTGCCCGCCTTCCCCGGGGACGCGCTGGACCCGGCCCGCGGCGACGGCGACCTCTTCGTCCAGATCGGCGCCGACGACGCGCTGGTCGCCGTGCACGCCCTGCGGGTGCTCCAGCGCCGGGCGGCCGGCACCGCGGCGCTGCGCTGGCAGGCGGCCGGCTTCGCCCGGACGCCCGGCGCCACCGCGCACCCGATGACCGGGCGCAACCTGATGGGCCAGATCGACGGCACCAACAACCCCAGGGCCGGCGAGGACGGCTTCGCCGGCAAGGTGTTCTGCGCCGCCGGGGACGACCGCGACGCCTGGCTGGCCGGCGGCTCGTACCTGGTGTTCCGGCGGATCCGGATGCTGCTGGACACCTGGGAGGAGCTGCCGGTCGACCGCCAGGAGCGGGTGATCGGGCGCCGCAAGGCGGACGGCGCGCCGCTCTCCGCGCCCGCCTCCGGGGGCGAGACCACCCCGGTGGACCTGGCCGCGCGGGGGGCGGACGGCACGCTCGCCGTCCCCGCCGACGCGCACATCCGGGTCGCCGCGCCGGCCGCCAACGGCGGGGCGGCGATGCTGCGGCGGGGCTTCTCCTACCACGACGGCCTGCTGGCCGACGGCTCGCCGGACGCCGGACTGCTCTTCCTCGCGTTCCAGGCGGACCCGGGCCGGGGCTTCACCCCGGTGCAGCGCAAGCTCGCCCGGGGCGACGGCCTCTCCCGCTTCCTGCGGCACGAGGCCGGCGGCCTGTACGCCGTGCCGCCCGGCGCGCCGGAGGGCGGCTACGTCGGGCAGCCGCTGCTGGAGTAGGCCCCGCGGCGTGCGGTCCGGGCCCCGGGCCGCGTCCCACCGGCGCCGCCCGGACCTCCCGCGGACCGGAACGCCGCCGCGGGCGGCGGGTGAAGGGCCGGGATCCTCCGGCAGATGGGCACCGCCGCCCCCCGTCCGCCGGAGGGTCTAAGGTGATCTGCTCGGTAACCATTTCGCATGGAGGCGGCATGTCGGCCACCCGCTACACCTACCTCGGCCCGGCGGGCACCTTCACCGAGGCGGCCCTGCGCACCCTGCCCGAGGCGGCGACCCGGGAGCTGGTGCCGCTGGCCTCGGTGCCGCTGGTGCTGGACGCGGTGCGCGCCGGCGAGGCCTCGGGCGCGTTCGTGCCGGTCGAGAACTCCGTCGAGGGCGCCGTCACCGCGACCAACGACGAGCTGGCCGCCGGCACCCCGCTGATGATCTACCGCGAGGTGCTGCTGCCGATCTCCTTCGCGCTGCTGGTGCGGCCCGGCACCGAGCTGGCCGACATCAAGACCGTCACCAGCCACCCGGTGGCCCAGCCGCAGGTGCGCCGCTGGCTGGCCGCCAACCTGCCGGACGCCCGCTGGGAGTCCTCGGCCTCCAACGCCGACGGCGCCCGGCTGGTCGCCGAGGAGCGGTTCGACGGCGCGTTCGCGGGCGAGTTCGCGGCGCCGATCTACGGCCTGGACCCGCTGGTCAAGGACATCGCCGACGCGCAGAACGCGACCACCCGCTTCATCCTGGTGGGCCGGCCCGGGCGGGTCTCCTCGCCGACCGGCGCGGACAAGACCTCGATGGTGGTCTGGCTGCCGGACGACCACCCGGGCGCGCTGCTGGAGCTGCTCCAGGAGTTCGCGGTGCGCGGGGTCAACCTGATGCGGATCGAGTCCCGGCCGACCGGCGAGGGGCTCGGCAACTACTGCTTCCTGATCGACTGCGAGGGCCACCTCGCCGACCGCCGGGTGAGCGAGGCGCTGATGGGCCTCAAGCGGATCTGCCCGCACGTGCGCTTCCTCGGCTCCTATCCGCGCGCCGACCGGCAGGGCTCCAAGCACCAGCGGCCGGGCACCTCGGACGCCGACTTCACCGAGGCGGCCGACTGGCTCTCCCGCTGCCTCGACGGGCGCGGCGACATCTGAGGCGTTCGGGGCGTCGGGGGCTTCCCGGGACGTCGGGGGCTTCCGGGGACGTCGGGGACTTCCCGGGTGACCGGGGCCGGCGGACCTCCGGGGGTGTCCGGGACGTCCGGGACGTCCGGGACGTCCGGGACGTCCGGGGGTGCCGAGGGCGGTTGCGGCATCCGGGTGACCTGGGCATCCCGGGACATTTGATCGCCGGCTTTCGTTTTCCTGTTCTTTCTCGACTGTTTTCGATAGCGCCCGGCCACCGGGGCGGGTGACCGCACCCGTCGTCCACAGGCACCGCACCGGTGGAACCGGCTGTCCACAGGCCCCGGGACTGTCCACAGCCGAAAGTTATCCACAGGCCTGGGGACGAGTCGACAAACCGGTATAGCCACCGCCCGTTTCGGTCGGAACACCGGTTAGCGGCGTAGAGATGACTAATCGGACCAGAGTCACCCGTGTGCCAGCAAATCACCCGTCTGAGTGCTTCAATTCCCTCACTCGGGAAGGTCAAATGAGGTTTGAAACCTCAATTCTTCGGTTCAACACACCGTCCCCACCCGAAGCCCGTCCATCCACAGCCCACCGGATCCTCCTGTGGATAACTCGGCCCCGGGCGATTGCCCACAGAAGTTATCCACAGGCTTTGGCGAGTTATCCCCAGGGGAAATCCCCTACCGGTGGACGGGCCCCCGCCCGGTAGGCTTGGGCCCGTGATTGACCTTCGCCTGCTCCGTGAGGACCCTGACCGAGTGCGCGCCTCGCAGCGCGTCCGTGGCGAGGACGTCGACCTGGTCGACGCCCTCCTCTCCGCCGACGAACGGCGGCGGTCCTCGGGCAGTCGCTTCGACGAGCTCCGCAACGAGCAGAAGACGCTCGGCAAGCAGGTCGCCAAGGCCCAGGGCGAGGAGAAGACCGCCCTGCTGCAGCGCACCAAGGCGCTCGCCGAGGAGGTCAAGGCCGCCGACGCCGAACAGGGCGTGGCCAAGGAGGAGGCCGAGCGCCTGCTCCGCTCGCTGGCGAACCTCATCGACCCGGCCGCCCCGGTCGGCGGCGAGGAGGACTTCGTCACGCTGGAGGAGATCGGCACTCCGCGCGACTTCGCCGCCGAGGGCTTCGAGCCCCGTGACCACGTCGAGCTGGGGCAGATCCTCGGCGCGATCGACACCGAGCGCGGCGCCAAGGTCGCCGGCGCGCGGTCCTACTACCTGACCGGTGTCGGCGCGCTGCTGGAGCTCGCCCTGGTCAACATGGCGATCACCCAGGCCACCGCGGCCGGCTTCACCCCGATGATCACCCCGGCCCTGGTCCGCCCGGCCGCCATGGACGGCACCGGCTTCCTCGGCCAGGCCGCCGAGAACGTGTACTTCCTCGAAGAGGAGGAGCGCTACCTCGTCGGCACCAGCGAGGTCCCGCTCGCGGCGTACCACATGGACGAGATCATCGACGCGGACAAGCTGCCGCTGCGCTACGCCGGCTACTCGTCCTGCTTCCGCCGCGAGGCCGGCACCTACGGCAAGGACACCCGCGGCATCATCCGCGTCCACCAGTTCGAGAAGGTGGAGATGTTCGTCTTCACCACGCCCGAGGACGCCGAGAACGAGCACCGTCGCCTGCTGCAGTGGGAGAAGGACTTCCTCAACGCCCTGGAGCTGCCCTACCGGGTGATCGACGTCGCCTCCGGCGACCTCGGCTCCTCGGCCGCGCGCAAGTTCGACATCGAGGCGTGGATCCCGACCCAGGGCAAGTACCGCGAGGTCACCTCGACCTCCAACACGACCGAGTACCAGTCCCGCCGGCTCTCCATCCGGATGCGCGAGGAGGGCAAGGTCCGCCCGCTGGCCACGCTGAACGGCACCCTGGTCGCCGTCCCGCGCACCATCGTGGCGATCCTGGAGAACCACCAGCAGGCCGACGGCTCGGTGGTGGTCCCGGAGGCGCTGCGGCCGTTCCTCGGCGGGCGTTCCGTCCTGCCCCCGGTCAAGTAACGCCCACCGCACCACCGCCCGAAAGCAACTCCCGGGAGACGCACGGCCCATGAGCAGTACCAGCCCCAGCCCCGTCTCCCCCGTCGCCGGTGGCGACCTGCCCTTCCGGCTGGTCGCCACCGACCTCGACGGCACCCTGCTGACCGGCGAGGAGACCGTCTCCGCGCGCACCCGCGCCGCACTGGCCGCGGCCACCGGCGCCGGGGCGGTGCACATCATCGTCACCGGCCGCTCGGCCGCCTGGGCCCGCCCGGTCTTCGACGAGATCGGCTACCGGGGCATAGCGGTCTGCGGCCAGGGTGCACAGGTCTACGACGCGGGCGCGCACAAGCTGCTCACCTCGCTCACCCTGGACCGCCGGCTGGCCGCGCTGGCCGTCGCCAAGATCGAGGCGGAGACCGGCCCGCTGGCCGTCGCCGCCAACCAGGACGGCCTGGACGGCGACGTCCTGGCCGGCCCCGGCTACGAACTGCTGATCGGCTCGGACCTGCCGGTGGTCCGGGTCGACAAGGGCGAGCTGTTCGCCTCCCCGCTCAGCAAGCTCTACGTCCAGCACCGCGGTCTGACCGACGACGCCCTCGCCGAGACCGCCCGCCGGGTCGCCGGCGACCTGGTCGGCGTCGTCATGGCGGGCGCCGGCATCGTCGAGCTGCTGCCGCTGGGCCTCTCCAAGGCCACCGGCCTGGCCGTCGCCGCCCGCCGCCTGGGCCTGCGCGCCGCCGACACCATCGCCTTCGGCGACATGCCAAACGACGTGCCGATGTTCGGCTGGGCGGCGCACGGCGTCGCGATGGCCAACGCGCACGCGGAGCTGCTGGCGGTCGCCGACGAAGTCACCGTCAGCAACGACGAGGACGGCGTCGCCGCCGTGCTGGAGCGGCTCTACCCACAGCGGTGAGACGGGCGGGGGCCGTTCCACGGCACCCGGATGCTGACCGTCACAGGAAGAGTTTGTATGCTCCGCTGAAGCTCCGCGTCTCCCGGTGCGGTGCTCCTGTGCAGTCCTCCCGGCCGACCCGGGCCGTGCCCGCCGGACACGCACAGGACTGCTGCTTCCGCCGCTGAGAGGTACGCGCATGTCAGGCCAGTGGGACGAGAGCACGTCGGGGGCGGACGGGCGGCGGCGCGCCGCGAACGCCTCCCGCAGCACCGGCGCCGCGCGCGCTGCCGGCACCCCGCGGGCCGGCAGCGGCTCACGCGGCGGCGTCGGCACCGAGAAGGCGGCCGAAGCCACCGGGCGCGTCCCCGCGCCCCGGCCGGGCGGCCGGGCGGAGGCCCGGCGGGCCGCCCAGGGCAAGGGCGGCGGCCGCGGCAAGGGTGACGGCGGCAAGGGCGAGGGCGGGAAGTCCGACGGCACCGCGGCGGGCGGCCGGGCGGCCGCGCGCAACAGCCGCAAGCCCAAGAAGAACGTCAAGAAGGTCGTGGCCTGGTCGGTGGCCGGCGTCCTGGTGGTGCTGGCCGGCGCCGGCGGCGCGATCTACTACAAGCTGAACGGCAACATCAAGTCCTTCGACGCGGACGCGATCGCCACCGACCGCCCGCCGGAGGCGGTCGCCGACGCCAACGGCAACAAGCCGGTCAACGTCCTGCTGATCGGCTCCGACTCGCGGGCCGGCAACAACAGCGACCTCGGCGGCGGCAACGAGGGCGGTGCCCGCTCGGACACCACGATCCTGTTGCACGTCTACGCGGACCACAAGCACGCGGTGGGCATCTCGATCCCGCGCGACGCGCTGGTGACCATCCCGGCCTGCAAGCTGCCGAATGGCAAGTGGACCAAGGAGTCGCCCGGGCAGATGTTCAACTCGGCCTTCTCGGTGGGCAACAGCGAGAGCGGCAACCCGGCCTGCACCCAGAACACGGTGGAGAAGCTCACCGGCATCCGGGTCGACCACACCATAGAAGTGAACTTCGAGGGCTTCGCGGCGATGACCGAGGCCGTCGGCGGCGTCGACGTCTGCCTGCCGAACGACATCTACGAGGGGCACCTCAACCCCAACCTGGGCAAGAAGGGCAAGGTCGTCCTGCCCAAGGGGAAGCAGAAGCTCGCCGGCCAGAAGGCGCTGGACTACGTCCGGCTGCGGCACGGCATCGGCGACGAGTCCGACGTCGGCCGGATGAAGCGCCAGCAGGCCTTCCTGGCCTCGCTGATGGCCAAGGTCAAGGGCGAGGGCCTGAACCCGACCACGCTGCTGCCGCTGGCCGACGCCGCCACCAAGTCGATGACGGTCGACCCCGGGCTGGACTCGGCCAAGAAGCTGATGGACTTCGCGCTGTCGATGAAGAACATCGACCTGCACGACGTCAAGTTCCTCACCACGCCGTGGCGCTACAACGGCCCCCGGATCGACCTGGTCCACCCGGCCGTCGACAACCTCTGGAAGACCCTCCAGGCAGACCGCACCATCGACGGTGAGGACGCCACGGGCAAGCAGGAGGACGCCCCGCAGACCCCGGCCCCCGCCGAGACCACGCCGGCCGCGCCCACCTCGGCCCCCGTGGAGGGCCCGCCGGTGAAGGTCTCGGTCTACAACGGGACCACCGTCACCGGCCTGGCCGCCAAGGCGGCCGAGACGCTCAAGACCAACAAGGTCACCGTCACCGGGACCACCACCGCCAAGAACACCAACAAGGCGACCACCACGGTGGAGTACGGCACCGGCCAGAAGGCCAACGCCGAGAAGATCGCGGCGATGTTCCCGGGCGCCGTCCTGACGCCCACCTCGGCGGCCGGCATCAGCCTCGTCCTCGGCAAGGACTACGCCGCGGCGAACCCCACCACGGCCACCGCCGCCCCCAGCGTGCCGGCCCCGCTGCCCAGCGAGGTGGTCAACGAGGCCCGCTCGGCCGACGACGACATCTGCAGCAACGTCTCCTACGGATAGCCGACCGACCGCCGCCGGTCCCTGGACACCCGGGGCCGGCGGCGGCGCGGGTGTCAGAGCGCGGCGCGGATCCAGCCGTCGACCAGACCGGTGAGGTCCTGGTCGGCCTGGCCGTGCTCGACCACGTGGGTGCGGATGACGTCGCCGCCGCCGTGGCCGAAGAGGCCGCCGCGCTTGTCCGCCTCCAGCACCACCTCGACCCGGTGCGCGGTGGTGACGAAGCTGACCTCCAGCGAGTTGCAGGCGTGCGCGTACTGCGGCGCGGCGGAGAACTCGATCTCCTGGTAGAACGGCAGCGTCTGGCCGGTGCCCCGGATGTGGCCGGCCTCCAGGTCGGCCGAGCGGAACCGGAAGCCGAGCTGCAGCAGGGAGTCCAGGATCCGGCGCTGCACCGGCAGCGGCTCGATCTCCAGCGGGTCGGAGTCGCCCTTGTCGAGCGCGCCCGCGATGTCGACCTCCGTCCGCACGCCGAGCTGCATGCCGTGCAGGTGCTGCCCGGCGACGACGGTGACCGGCGCCTCCCACGGCACCTGGACGGCGAACGGGATCGACCGGTTCTCACCGGGCGCCAGCACCAGCGGCGCGGTGACGGAGAACCGCGCGAACGGGTAGAGGCCGGTGCTCTCGCCCTCCTCGTGCTCGATCTCCACCCGGGCGACCAGGGTCAGCGTGATCCCCCGGATGTCCGCCTCGACCGTCCCGCCGGTCAGCTCGACCGTCCCGTGCAGGGTGCCGCCGGGCTGCACGACCGGCGTGGTCAGGACGGTGTCGACGCCGGGACCGCCGACGCCCAGGGCACCGAGCAGCTTCTTGAACACCATGGGGGCGCTCTCCTCGAAATAGGGGTGGACCGAAGTCGTCGGGAGGAACGCCAGGACGGCCCGGACGGTTCCCCGAACCCGCCCGGGGTCAGTTGTAGGATGACCGGGCAATCAGTTGTAGGATGACCGACGACCACCGAACGGGAACCGAGGGGAGCTCCGCCATGACCGCGTCCGGCCACAGCCAGGACACCTTGCAGGCCGCCGGCCGGCGCTCCCTGGTGGACACCGCCATCGACCAGCTGCGCGAGCAGCTCGCCGCCGGCGCCTGGCCGGTCGGCTCGCGGATCCCCACCGAGCACGAGCTGGCCGAGCGGCTGCAGGTCGGGCGGAACACCGTGCGGGAGGCGATCCGGGTGCTGGTGCACGCCGGGATGCTGGTCTCCCGCCAGGGCGAGGGCACCTTCGTGCGCAGCACCAGTGACCCGGCCTCCGTCCTGCGGGGCGTGCAGCGCTCCGGCGTCCGGGACGTCCTGGAGGTCCGGGCGGCGCTGGAGGCCGAGGGCGCCCGGCTGGCCGCGCTGCGGCACACGCCCGAGGACATCGTCCGGATGCGGGCCGCGCTGGCCCGCGAGGCCGAGGTGATCGCGGCGCACCCCGAGCGGGCCGGCCGCGAGGCGACCGTCGAGCACGACCTGGAGTTCCACACCGCCGTGGTCGAGGCCGCGCACAACCCCGCGCTGACCGAGGTGTACCGGTACTTCGGCGCCTCGGTGCGGGAGTCGATGCGGACGGCCTTCGGCGACCACGAGATGCCCGAGGTGGTCGTGGCCACCCACGCGGCGCTGGTGGACGCGATCGAGAGCGGTGACCCGGACCGCGCCGAGGCCGCCTGTCGGGCGCTGCTCGCCGAGCCGACCGCGGCCGTCGAGCAGCTGCTCGCGACCATCGCGGCCCGGAAGTAAGCGGCGCCCGCCCCTTCCGCGTCCGTAGCCCCCGTTTCACGAAAGAGCAGCACGCCCCATGGCCGTCACCCGTGCCCAGCAGCCGGTCGTCACCACCTCCCCGCTCCCCGTCCGCACCCGACTCGCCCACCCGGCCCTGCTGCTGACCGGCATCCTGCTGGTCGCCCTCAACATGCGGGCCTGCCTGGCGGCGATCTCGCCGATGGTCGGCGAGATCCAGCGCACCTTCGGCCTCTCCGCCACCGCGAGCGGTCTGATCACCACCGTGCCGGTGCTCTTCCAGGGCGTCGGCGCCCCGCTCACCCCCCGGCTGACCAGGCGGTTCGGCACCGAGCGGGTGGTGCTGGGCGCGGTGCTGGTGCTCGGCGCCGGCGTGCTGCTGCGGGTGCTGCCCTCGGTGGCCGCGCTGTACGCCGGCTGCGTGGTGATCGGTGTCGCGATCGCGGTGCTGAACGTCTCGATGCCGGGCCTGGTGAAGCGCGAGTTCCCGGGCCGGGCGGCGACCATGACCGGCGTCTACTCGACCACCATGCTGGTCGGCGCGACGCTCGCCGCCGGCAGCTCGGTGCCGCTGGAGCACGCCCTCGGCGGCGGCTGGCAGGCCTCGCTCGGCGCCTGGTCGCTGCTGGCCCTGGTCGCGGCCGTCGCCTGGCTGCCGCAGGTGCTGCGCTCGCGCCGGGAGAAGGCGGCGGTGGCGGCGGTGGCGGCTCCCGCCGGCCGGCCGGTCGAGGGGGTCTGGCGTTCGCCGCTGGCCTGGCAGATCAGCCTGTTCATGGGCATCTCGTCGCTGCTGGTCTACACCCTGGTGGCGTGGATGCCGACCATCCTGGCCGACCACGGGATGGACCGCGGCGAGGCCGGCCTGGTCTTCGCCTTCTCCAACCTGGTCCAGGTGGCCGGCGCCTTCCTGGTGCCGCTGATCGCCGGCCGGATGACCCGGCAGCGGACGCTGGCCGTGGTGATGGCCGCGCTGAACGCGGTCGGCATCACCGTCCTGCTGGTCTCGCCGGTGTCCGGCGCCTGGGTGTCGGCCACCGTGCTGGGCATCGCCCAGGGCGGCTCGCTCGGCCTCGCGCTCGCGTTCATCGTGCTGCGCACCGACAGCGCGGCCGGCGCCGCCCGGCTGGGCGGCATGTCGCAGGCGGTCGGCTACCTGGTGGCCGCGGCCGGGCCGGTCGGCGCCGGGGCGCTGCACCAGCTGACCGGTGACTGGAACACCCCGCTGGTGCTGATGCTGGTGCTGGCGGCCGTCGCCGCGGTGGCCGGCTGGGGCGCGGGCCGCGACCGGACGCTCTGACGCACCCGGCGCAGCTCCTCCGCGGGGCCCGGTCCGCCGGGCGGGCCGGGCCCGCCCGGCGGCGGGCTACTCCTCGGCGGCCAGGGTCAGCCCGGCCAGCCGCACCGAGGCGAGCACCGTTGCCGCCACCGTGAGCACCAGCAGCAGCGGAACGGCCACCCCGAGCGCGACGTCCGCGGTGATCGCGCCCTTCCCGGCCACCGCCTCGGCCACCGACAGCCCCCACTGCTGGATGCTGAGCGTCTTGGCGCCGTGCACGAAGTTGCCGATCAGGGACTCCCAGATCAGCGCGTACGCCAGACCGGCCACCACCGCGTGCCGGGTGACCACGCCGAGCAGCAGGAACAGCGCGCTGTACGCCGCTCCGGCCACCAGCGCGGCGACGGTGTAGCCGAGCGCCAGGCCGTCCTCGGTGCCGTACAGCAGCAGGCCGGCCAGCATGACCGGGATCGCCGAGAACACCCAGGTGGTGCCGACCGCCACGACCAGCTTGGTGGTGATGATCTTCCAGCGGGGCAGCGGCTTGGCCAGCAGGTAGACGATCGAGCCGTCGTCGATCTCGGTGGCGATGGCGCCGGTGCCGACGACCAGGCCGAGGATCGGCAGCAGCGTGCCGAGGCCCAGCTGGCCGAGGATCTTGACGGTCAGGTCGTGCTTGTCCCCGCTGGAGCCGCTGGCGATCGCCGAGACGAGCAGCAGCAGGGCGGGGACCACCAGCAGCAGGATGCCGCGGCGGCGGCCCAGCAGGCCGCGCAGCGTCAGCCTGGCGACGGTCGGGTTCATGGTTGGTCGGCCTTCCTGGGTCCGGTTCCGGGGGTGGTGCTACGCGGAGACGAGGTAGGAGAAGACGCTCTCCAGCGACTCGTCGGCCGGAGCGACGGTGTACAGCCGGACGCCGGCCTGCTGGGCGACCTTCGGCAGCAGGGTGGTGAAGCCCTGGAAGTTGACCGCCTGGATCCGCAGCCCGCCCGCCTCGCCCGGGGCCGCTCCGGCCCCGGGGCGCTGCCGGTCCAGCTCGATGCCGGCCGTGGACGGGTCCGCGATCAGGGCGGCCGCCAGCCGGCGGTCGTCGCTGGAGCGGACCAGGTAGCGGTGCGGCCGGTCGGTCATCAGCCGGCGGATCTTGCGGAAGTCCCCGGAGGCGGCGTGCCGGCCGGCCACCACGACCTCGATGTGCCGGGCCAGCTGCTCGACCTCTTCCAGGATGTGCGAGGAGAAGAGCACCGTGCGTCCGTCGGCGCCGAAGCGGCGCAGCAGCTCCATCAGCTGCAGCCGCTGGCGCGGGTCCATGCCGTTGAACGGCTCGTCGAGCAGCAGCACGGACGGGTCGTGGACCAGCGCCGACGCCATCTTGACGCGCTGCTTCATGCCCTTGGAGTACGTCCCGGTCCTCCGGTCCTGGGCGTACTCCATCTCCACCAGGGACAGCGCCCTGCGGGCGGCGGCGGCCGGGTCGGCGAGGCCGTGGAGTTCGGCGTTGGCGAGCACGAACTCCCAGCCGGTCAGGTAGTCGTACATCGACTCCCGCTCGGGGACGAGTCCGATCTGCCGGTAGACCTCCTGGTTGCGCCAGATCGGCGCGCCGTCCAGGGTGACCGCCCCGGTGGAGGGGGCGAGGAAGCCGCTCATCATGTGGATGAGGGTGGACTTGCCCGCACCGTTGGGCCCCAGCAGGCCGGTGACGCCGGGACCGATCGCCATGCTGACGTCGTTGACGGCGACCACGTTGCCGAACCAGCGGGAGACCTTGTCGATGGTGATGGTGGCCATGACGCCCTCTCAGATCCTGCGGTTGTCAGATGTTGCGGTAGCGGCGCAGCAGCAGCGCGTACGAGCCGGCCACCATCGCGGCGGCGGTGGCGGCGAAGACCACCGCACCGAGGGCGCCGGGCGCGTGCATCCGGCCCGGGTCGCTCCCGAGGTCGAACAGCTGGTTCACCAGGCTCTCCACCAGCCCGTCGGGCGAGAGCAGGGCCACCCACTGCGCGGAGTCCGGCACGTTGCCGGGACCGCCGCTGATGCCGACGACGACCCCGACCACGGCGGTGCTGATCGCCAGGTAGCCCATGATCGCGGCCACCCCGAAGCCGCGGCGCGGCGTGGCGGCGGCGATCACCAGCGCGACCGAGGTCGGCACCAGGGCGTACAGCACGGCCGTCACCAGGCCGTAGAGGAAGTGCGCGGTGTTGTGCCCGAAGTCCAGCCCGCCGAGCAGCGCACCGAGGTAGAGGACCAGCAGCGGCGCCGCCATCAGCAGCAGTTGGGCGGCGGCCATCGCGGCGAACTTGGCCCGCACGTAGTCGGCCCGGGTGATCGGGCGGGAGAAGTACAGCGGGACGGTGTGGTGCCGGAGGTCCCGCGAGAGCAGGACGGGCGCCTGCGAGGCCAGGAAGATCGAGACCAGCAGCCCGAGCATCCCGAGGTACTCGGGGTAGTCGACCGGCAGCTCGTCCTGGTGCTGGCTGAGCGCGAGCGCCACCATGATCGCGGCCGGCACGGTGACCACGCCGAGCAGCAGCATCGGCAGCACCTTGGACCGGCCGGAGCGCCCGAGGCCGTACGCGGCGCGCAGGCTCTGGGTGAACAGCGCGCGGGTGGCGTAGGCCCGGCCGAGCCGGGGGCCGGCGTAGCCGCGGTAACCGATGTCGTGGATGACGCCGGTGTCGAGCGGCCTGGCCTCAGACGGCAGCGCCATCTGCGGTACCTCCCTTGCTCTGCGTACCGCTGGTGTCCGTGAACAGCTCGGCGACCCGGTGGCGGCGCTGCTCCAGCCGGACCAGCCCGAGGCCGAGGTCCGCGACGGTGTCGCGGATGGTGTCGTAGGTGTCGTCGCCGGCGAGCCGCACCAGCAGGATCCGCGCGCCCTCCGGCTGCACCGAGAGCCCGGCGGCGGCCAGCCGCTCGTGCACGACGGCGCTCGCGTCGCGGGTGTGGTCGTCCGGGAAGTCCGTCACCTCGACCGCGAGGGTGGCCGTGACCCCGGTGAAGGAGGCGGTGGACGAGGAGCGCAGCAGCTTGCCCCCGTCGATGATCACCAGGTGGTCGCAGGTCCGCTCCAGCTCGCCGAGCAGGTGGGTGGTGACCAGCACCGAGATGCCGAAGTCGGTGTGCACCCGGCGGATCAGCGCCAGCATGTCGTCCCGGCCGACCGGGTCCAGGCCGTTGGTGGGCTCGTCCAGCAGCACCAGCTTCGGGTCGTGCACCAGCGCCTGGGCCAGCTTGACCCGCTGCTTCATGCCCGTCGAGTACCCGCCCATCGGCCGGTACCGCTCCTCGTAGAGCCCGACGTGGCGCAGCGTGTCGGCCGTCCGCTCGCGGGCGGCGGCGGCCGGCAGCCCGGCCATCCGTGCCATGTGCACCACGAACTCCGTCGCCGAGACGTCCGGCGGCAGGCAGTCGTGCTCCGGCATGTAGCCGACCTGCTCGCGGATCTGCGACCCCTGGGTGGCGACGTCGAGCCCGAGGACCCGCCCCGTGCCGGAGGTCGCCGGGGCCAGCCCGAGCAGGATCTTGATGAGTGTGGACTTGCCCGCCCCGTTCGCCCCCACCAGGCCGACCACCCCGGGCTCCACCTCAACGGTGAGCTGATCGAGGGCAGTGACCCGGGGGAACCTCTTGGTGAGGCCGTCCGTCTTGATGACAGTGGACACGTCCCTCACCGTAGTGTGGCCGCCCCGTGCAGGTCATGAGCTCGAATGACGACGCCCCGTGATGCTGCGGTATGACATCGGCCCGGTGATCCCCTAGGGGTTCCGGCACGCCACCTCCCTTGTATTCTTTGCGAATTCCTAACACGGGGGCCGCCGGGGAGAGTGCCCGGCAGGGAGGGACGTGAGCACCATGTCGGATCGCGCGACCGCATTTGACCGGATGATGAACCCCTGGGCGTACGACGCCGACGGGAACCTGACCGCCGCGGCCAGGCAGCAGGAGGGTGCCCGCACCCGGATCAACTCGGCGAACGCCCCCGGCGACGGCGGCACCGTCGGGGTCGATCCCGCCGCGCTGGACTCCGCCGCCAACTCGTCCGACCAGATCCACGGCCGGCTCAACGGGGACGGCCGGGCCGCCGACGACGAGACCACCCAGGTGGCCACCTCGCTGGCCAACTGGAGCACCGGGAAGGCGGCCGCGCAGACCGCCGCCACCTGGGACCAGCAGATCGCCGCCCTGAACAACACCATCGGCGAACTCACCCAGGCCCTGCGCGACAGCGCCACGAACTACCGCAACAACGAAACCGCCGTCAAGCACGACATGAAGGGCTGAGGGGGCGGACGACATGGTCGACTTCCACGAGCTGAGCACCGCCAAGCTGGACGTCCTCGGCACCGCCGCCACCGCCTGGGAAGACGTCGTCAAGAAGCTGAAGTCCATGGACGAGGAGTGGGACAGCGCGGTCATCGCCAAGGTCAACTCCGCCAACTGGAGCGGCCCCACCGCCGACCAGGCCCGGCCCAAGCTCCAGCGGGCCAACGAGCAGCTGACCGCCGCCGCCACCGAGGCGACCGCGATCGCCTCGATCCTCAAGGACGCCGGGAACGACTTCCAGGCCGCCAAGGCCAAGCTGGACAAGGCCGTCGCGGACGCCCGCGGCGCCGGGCTGACCGTCACCGACGACGGCACCGTCAGCTGGCCCCCGGCCGACTCGGCGACCCGGCACGACCCGGACGCCAGCCGCGCCTACAACGACGAGTACCGCGGCAAGGCCGAGGCGGCCCGCAAGGCCATCGACGCGGCCGTCCAGGAGGCCACCGCCGCCGACGAGCGCGCCGCCTACGCGCTGCGCTCGGACACCTCCACCGACAACGTGAAGTCCTTCAACGCCAAGGCCGTCGGCGGCGGCCCGGAGGCGGACGGCATCCGGGCCGCCCAGCTGGCCGGCAAGGGCGGCAAGATCTCGGACGCCGAACTCACCGAGCTCAACTCGCTGTTGGCCGCCAACTCGAACGACCCGAAGTTCTCCACCCGCTTCTACCAGGACCTCGGCCCCAAGGGCACGCTGCAGGCCTGGAACAGCATGGTCGGCGACGAGCAGCAGTTCAACGGCGCCAGCGACGCCCGGTGGAAGCAGTACCAGGAGCTGCAGAAGAACCTCGGCCTCAACCTGGCCACCGCCACCCGCACCACCAACGAGCCCCACCTGTCCGACCAGTGGGCCGCCGACCTGCGCAAGGCCGGCGCCGAGACGATGTGGGACAAGCCGTACCGCCAGAGCGGCCTGGACTACTCGCCCTACGGCTACCAGGTCCTCTCCGGCATCCTGCGGACCGGCGACTACGACCCGCACTTCCTCAACCCGATCGCCGAGCACATCACCCAGCTGGACACCGACGACAAGTACTGGCCGGCCCCGGTGATGGGCCCGCGCAGCGACCGGCGCGGCTACAACCTCCTCGGCCAGGAGGGCGGTTCGGGCTGGGAGCCGACCACCGCCGTCCTGGAGGCACTGGGCCACAGCCCGGAGGCGGCCACCAAGTTCTTCCACGACCAGCCGACCGCGTACAACACCGACGGCAGCGTCAACCCCAACGGCAAGGTCAAGCCCTCGGACTACCTCACGTACTTCACGCACGACAAGGAGTACACGCCGGACACCGTCTCGCAGAAGAACGAGCTGCGCCAGCAGGGCATGCGCAGCGGTCCGGACGCCCTCGGCCACGCCCTGGAGGCGGCCACCACCGGCCGGCCGTACGACGACCACTCCGGCGTGGCGCCCAAGCACACCGCCGACCAGGCCGAGGTGATGAACCGGGTCGTGCAGACCTTCGGCACCCACGGCGGCAACGGCGTGCTCGACGACCTCAAGGGCGAGGACGCCAAGTTCGCGCCGCTGCGCGACAGCCTCGGCCACATGACCGCCGACTACATGGGCGACACCCAGCGCGCGCTCTCCCCGCACAAGGACGACCTGCCGGTCAACGGGGCCCCGGCCGGGCTGAAGGAGGCGCCGGTGCGCGGCCTGCTCGACGCGCTCGGCCGCGACCCGGACGCGTACGGCGCCGTGGTCAACGCCAACCAGGCGTACTCGACCGCGGTGGTGCGCGGTCACATCGACAGCGGGCAGACCGACTTCGCCCGGCTGGAGTCGGAGATCGACTCCACCTCGCGGGCCGGCGGCGTCATCAGCGGCATCCTCAACGAGGCCCGGGTCGACGAGGTCCACCACGAGCACGCCGCCTCCGACAAGGAGTACAACGAGGCCCTGGAGAAGAACGCCGGCTACGCGTCGACGGCGTTCACCACCACGATCGGCCTGGCCACCGAACGGGTCCCGATCGCGGGCGAGGCGGCCAACTTCATCGTCGAGCAGATCACCGACAGCGTGGTCGAGGCCAACCAGCGCGACACCAGCGAGGACGGCAAGCAGGAGGGCCGCGACTTCGTCGCCGAGGGCCGCGAGGGCGCGGCCCTCGGTGCCAAGCAGGCCGTCATCGACGCCGCCAACGGCACCAAGCTCAGCCCCGACGACATCCAGCGGCTGGCCGACAGCGCCGGGGACCGTGCCCTGGACGGCTACACCGACGGCTCCTCCGGCAGCCAGAGCTCGAACGGGAAGGCCTCCGGGTGAGGGCGGCGCGACGGACGGCGCCGGCCGCGCTGGCGCTGGCCGCCGCGGTGGGCCTCACCGGCTGCGGGAGCGACGGCGGTGGCGGCGGGCCGGCGGCGGGGACGGCCTGCGACGGCATCGTCCGCACCGGTGACGCCGAAGCCCTGCTCGACGAGGGCGCGCGGGCCTCGTACCGCCTCGACCGGCAGCTGGACGCGGCGCAGCAGCCCGGGCTCCAACTGCTGGCCTGCTCCGTCGAGGCCACCGAGGGGCTGGGCCTGACCGTCCGGCTCACCGGCAGCGAGACCCCGGCGGGCGGCCTCCGGGCCCCGGCCCCGCCGGCCGGGGAACCGGTCTTCGCGCTCGGCCTCGGCGACCGCGGCGAGGCCACCCGGTGGGGCGCCGACCTCACCTTCCGCTGCGACGGCAGCCATCTGCGGGCCGGCGGCAAGGCGCTGTACTTCACCGTCCAGGCCGGGCCGACCCCGCCGGCCGGGGGCGGCGGGCAGGCGGCTTCGCCGCGCTGGACGCCGCAGGCGTGGGCCCGCCTCGCCGCGGCCACCGCCGAGCGTGCCGCGCGCGGTCCGCTCGGCTGCACCGCGCCGGTCGGCCGGCCCACCGGCGATCCCGTGCTCACCCCGGCGGGCCCGACGGACGGCGGCGCGGCGAGCCCGTCCGGGACGGGCGCGTGACGGAGGGCCGGCCGGCCTGACCGACGGCCGGTCCGGGTCCCGGTGGGCGGCGCGCTGCAGGGCGCGCCGCCCACCGGGTGGCCCGGTCAGGCCAGCAGGTCGGACTGGAGCGTGACGACCTGGCGGAAGGCGGCGGCCGGGACGCCCCGGGGGTTGGTCATCGTGACGACGCCGATGACATCGCCCGCCCCCAGGTAGGCCAGCCGGCCGGTGCTCCGGCCGTCCGCGCCGGACGCCGGGCTCTCGCGGGTGGCGAGGTCGACGCCGTAGACCGAGTCCCAGCCCTCGGGAGTGGTGGGCCTGAGGCCCGGCAGGTCCTTCGGTTCGCCGTTGGCGCGCAGCTCGGCGAAGACGTCCCAGGCCTCGACGGAGGAGCCGAAGCGGAGCAGCCGGATCTGGGTGCGGGTGCCGTCGGAGGCGGTCCACTCCCGGACGGTGGCGGCGCGGCAGACGTTGCGCAGCAGCAGGGAGCGCACGGCGCCGGGCTCCTTCTGCTCGGCGGCAAGCGCGTCGCAGGCGGCCCACTCGGCCGTGGGCGCCCCGGCGCCCGTGGCGCCGGCGGACGGGCCGGTGCTCCCCGACGGGCTTGCGCCGGGGCCGGCGGAGGGGCTGCCGGACGCGCTCGGCGAGGCGCTCGGCGAGGCGGTCGGCGAACCGGTCGGGGGCGCGGTCGGCGTCGGGAAGACCACCGGGGCCAGCGAGCCGCCGGCCTCCTTGGGCGCGGGCAGGAGCAGGTACCGCAGGTCGGCGGCGTGGCGGCTCTTGTTCTCCCTGGGCGCCGCCTTGCCGGAGGGCAGCGGCGGCAGGACCAGCGCGGGGAAGGTGTAGCGGCCGTCGCTCCTGGTGGCCAGGCCCGGGATGTCGGTGCGCTCGGGCGTGGTGACGGCCACCGCGGCGCCCGTACCGGCCAGTGCGCAGACCAGGGCGGCCGCGCCCCAGCGCAGCGCCGCGTTGCGCCGGCGGGTGCGGCGGGCCGCGAGCTCCTCGGGGCTCGGCGGCGGCAGGAGCGGCACGGTCCCCGCTCCGGGGACGGCCCAGGGGTCGGCCCCGGGGGCGCCCACGGCGGCCTCGGCGGGCTCCGCGGCCGGGGGCTCGGCGGGCGGTGCGAACGTCGCCGCCGGGGGAGCCGCGGGAGCCGGGGGCGCGTCGGCGGAGGTGGCCGCGCTGTCGTGCGGGGTGGCGCTGTCGGTCATGCGGACGCTCCCGGGCTGGCAAGGCGGTCGAGCTGCTGGGTGAAGAGGGTGACGATCTTGTCCTTGGGCAGCGGGGCCACGCCCTCGACATTCATGATCACCAGAAGGTCGCCCTCGGCGGCCGAGCACTCCAGGTAGTCGATCGGCGCCGACGGCGGAGCGGGCATCAGGTAGCAGTGCGCCTCGGGGTGGCCGGGGATCTCGGGGCCGATGCGGAAGAGCCCGGTGTCGCCCGTGAACACGGCCGTGTACTCGTTCAGCTTCTGCACCTCCTGCTGGTTGAACTGGCGCAGCTTCAGACCGATCACCAGGCCGTCCCCCTTCTCCTTGTAGGTGCGCACCCCGGTGGCCTTGACGTGCAGGCCCTCCCAGTACTGGCGGAGCTTGTCCCGCTTCTCCTTGGGGATCTGCTGGAGGTCGTTGTCCAGCTCGGCGGAGATCTGGTCCGCCGACAGCTCGACGTCGTTGCCGTAGCCGCCCTCGTCCGGGCCGAGCGCGTAGCCGGCCGGGACGGGCAGCAGCAGGTCGCGCAGCGAACCGAAGTGGTTGCCGTTGGACTTGGCGCCGAAGGGGGTGGGCGTGGCGCTCGGGGCGGGCGCCGCTGCCGTCGGCGCGGCGGCGACGACGGGCGCGGGGTCGTCGTACTGGGTCTTGATGACGCCGATGCCGATCACCACGCCGACCAGCGCGGCCGCCACGGTCGCGCCGGTGGCGCGGAGCAGCCGGCGGCCGGAGGCGGCGGGCGGACCGGCGGGGGCCTGGACGGGGACCTGGCCGGGGGCGTGCTCGAAGGCCTGCTCGGGCGCGGGCTCGGGGGCCTGGGCGGGGGCCTGCTCAGGGGTGGTGGCCCCGGTCACGGTGCTGTCGTCGCTCATACCAGCCGCTCCCACTGCTGCTTGGCGATGTCCTTCACGACATCGGGATTCACGGGACGCGTGCCGAAGACCTCGACCTCCATCACCAGGGTGCCGCGCTGCGCCAGCGCCGTCCCGAGGTAGTACTGCTCGGTGGTCTCGGCCCAGTACAGGGGCTCGCTGCCGACCTCGAAGCCGCCGTTGGCGTCGTCCGCGAAGGGCTTGAGGCGGTAGCCGGACGCACGGGTCTTCGCCTCGGCGGCGCGGTCCGCGGCGTACTGGATCAGCGTGACCCGGACCTTCAGGTCGTCCTTCTTCCAGTTCACCTCGACGGCGCGCCGGAAGTCCTTGCTGTTCAGGTTCTTGAAGGTCTCCGCCGACCGGCCGCTGCGCTCGGCGAGTTCGCCGACGGTGATCCAGGTGGGCGTGTCCGGGTAGTCGGCCCAGGCCGTGCCACCGGTCGGAGCGGTCATCAGCAGTTTCCGCAGATCGCCGTCGACGGCGGGCGGCTTGGGCGCCGCCGCGGCGAGGGCCGCCGGGTCCACCACCTCGGCCGGGTAGGACGGCAGCGCGACCTGGATCGGCGGCAGCGGGGTCGGCGGGCGGTTCGCCTGGACGGCGTAACCGACGGCGCCGCCGATCACGGTGCCCAGCACCAGGCCGGAGACCAGCAGCAGCACCGGGCGCGGCCGGCGCGGGCGGTGGAGGGACGGGGCCGCCCCGGCGGGCACGAACGCGCCGGCGAAGGGCTCGGCGGGTACGGCCGGTACGGCGGCGGGCGCCTCGGCCGGCGCGGGCGCGTCGGCGGGCGACGGCTCCACGGGTCGGGTGGTCACGGAGTGGCTCCAGAAAGGGAAAGGTGACGTCGGGCGTGGGCGGCGGAGCGGTTCAGCCGCCGGAGGACAGCCACTCGCGCTGGCGCTTCATCAGCTCGCTCAGCAGCGCCTTGTCCGGAGTCCCCTTCACGTCGACGTCGATCGTGTACTGGACGTCGCCCTGGCTGGAGATGCCGGTCATCGAGCCGGTGTACGCCTGCTGCTTGGGCGTGCGGACGTAGCCGTGGGCATTGGGGTCGCCGGCGATCTCGATCGGGTCCAGCTTCATCGTGTAGCCCTTGACGAAGTCGCTCGCCGACGAGGTCGAACCGAGGTGCAGCAGGGTGACCGTCACCTCGGCCTTGCCGTCGGCCGTGCGGTACATCCGGGTGGCGGCGCCCTTGTACCCGTACGAGCCGAGGATCCGGATGATGCCGTCCTGGTTGCCGAACAGTTCGGCCACCTCGTCATCGGTCATCTTCATGCCGTCCGACGGCCCGTAGGACTCGCCGCCGTCGGGGATCGGGAGCAGGAAGTAGCGCAGATCGCCGTCGTGCCGGCCGCCGCTGACGCTGCCCTTGAGGGTGCTCGTCGGCTTGGGCGCGGGTGCGGCGGTGGTCGGCGCGGCGGTGGTCGGTGCCACGGTGGGCGCGGCCGACGCAGTGGCGGTCGGGCTCGCACTCGCGGTCGCGGTCGGCGAGGCCTTGGCCGGGGCGGCCGCGACGGCCGGCCGGGCATCCGGCTTGCCGACGGCCACGGTGACGGCGGCGCTGGTCGCCGTGACGGCGAGCAGGCCGGCGGTGGCCAGGGCCACGCCGACGGCACGCGGCAGCTTCCGCCCGGAGGCGGGCGCCGGCGCGGGCCAGGGAGCGGCGGCCGGAGCAGCGGATCCGGCGACGGATTCGGCGCCGGATTCGGCGCCGGATTCAGTGGTGGGTACGGCCGCGGGCACGGCAGCGGATTCGGGCGCCGCACCGTTCGCCGGTTCGGCGGCGGACGGCACGTTTTCGGGCGCGGACAAGGAGCTCCCCCGGGGACTGTGGAATATCGCGCACGGGCCCCTCGCGGGCCACCCCCCGTGGCTCTCCAGGCCGACCGTCACGCGTCTCACCTGGAATTATGAGAGCCGCCTGAGACCTGTGCCAACAAAATCAATCACCGCACTCCCACCCAATGATCAATCAATCGGACATGCCGTGACCGAACCGCAATGGGCGGGCCGGCACCCCGTGCCGACCCGCCCGACTGCCCCGCCGCCCGACCGGCCGACCGGCGCGCCCTCCCGATCGACCGGTGCCGCTCAGGAGTGCGCGCGCTCGGTCATCTCGACGACCTTGCCCGCGGAGTCGATCGCGACCTTGTAGTCCCCGGCCGAGCAGGGGTAGGAGCCCTTGACGTTGGTGGGGTCGGCGAGGCACTCGGCGATGTGCTTCACCAGGTCGGCGACGTTGACGTCCTTGGGCTTGGCCAGGACGGAGTTCAGGTGCCCCTTGGCGGTGGGCGCGAACGGCGCGGTCTTGTCGGCACCGACCGGCTCGAAGACGACGTCGTTGACGCCGCAGGCCGTCTTGGTGTCCTTGTAGACCAGCGTGGTCGCCGTGGTGCCCTTGGCCGGGTAGATCCACTTCTGCCCGGCGGGCAGCGGCGCGGCGTCGCAGAACCCCTCCGGCTCGTCGCCGGCACCCGTCGAGGGCTTGGCGCTCTTGCCGCCCGCCGGGGCGGTACCGGTCGCCGCGCCGGTGGTCGGTGCGGCACCCGGCTTCGTGGCACCGGTCGGTGTGGCGCTGGACGTGGCGGCGGGCGTCCCGGCCGCTCCACCGCCCGCCTGGTCGGACGCGTTGTCCGGACCGCAGGCGGTGAGCCCCAGGGCGGCGGTGGCGACCAGGCCGGCGCCGAGCATTCTCCGGAAAACAGGCATGACGAATGAACCCCCGTTTAACACATGATCAGATTGTGAGGCGTGCGGCGGACACACTAGCGCCTCCCTCCCCCACCTCCCGCACCGTCAGCCCCGCCCCGCCGGAGCACCGATGGGTCCGGCGACGAGCCGTGGTCCGGGGCTCGATGTTCGGGGCCGGCTCCGCCCGGCGGGGCCAGCCGAGCGGGGCTGCCGTTCAGGAGGAGAGGCGCTTCAGTGCTGCGGTGGCGATGCCCTCGACGGCGGTCGGGGCGGCGTTGCCGGTCCGGCCGGAGAGCTCGACGACGGCGACCCCGGTGCCGCTGCGCAGGACCGCGACCCCGCCGCTGACGGCGCCGTCGCCGTTGTAGGCCGGGTACCAGCGGGCGGTGCCGCCGGAGACGGTCAGGGTGTGGGCCGCGCCGTAGTGCCAGTGGCCGGCGGGCTCGTCCTGGCAGTCCTGGACGAGCGCGACGAGCTGCTTCTCCCAGGTGTCGGCCGCGTCCTTCGTGGGGGCGCTCGCGGCCGACTCGGTCAGGAGGCCGTCGGTGTCGAAGGTCCAGGTCACGGACGCGTACGCGGTGGCCTTGCCCTTGGTCAGGTCGCGCATCGTCTCCTCGCCGGAGCACGCGGACAGCCCCTGGCGTCCGGTCAGCACGACGGTCGCGCCGACCGGGTTCAGGCCCTGCTGGACGGAGTCCTCGCTCTGGAGGAGGTCGGCGGAGCCGAGTCCGGGCGCGGCGACCGCGGGCGCGGCCGAGGGGGCGACGGTGACCGGGGCGGCAGCGACCGGGGTGGCGGCGACCGGGGTGGCGGCGACCGGGGTGCGCTGCGCGGCGTTCTGCGCGGCCCCGTCGGCGGTGGCCGACTGGGTGCCGACGACGCTGACCGTGATCAGCGCGGCGGCGAAGCAGGCCGCGACGGCGACCCGGTTGCGGCGAACGGACTTCTGCTGGACGGCCTGGTTCTCGGTCATCTGGTCCCCCTGCTGGTCGGGACGCCTGCTGCGTCCTCGTACAACCGGGGAGATGCCGCCGCTGGAGGGAAAGTTGGAGCCCCGACCGGCTGTTTCACAGCTGTGACAGAGCGGTCCTGACGACGCGGTCCATCGCGGCCGTCCCCAGGCAGGCATGGACCTCCAGCACCCCGTAGTGGCTGCCGCTGCGCAGTACGGCGATGCCGCCGCAGGGCTCCTCGCCCTCCGGCGCCCTGCCGGTGGTGTTGAGGAGTCCCTCGTAGGTGCCCATCCAGCTCGCGGTGATGTCCGGGGCGAACCGCAGCGTCGTGGTCCTTCCGTAGACCCAGTGCCCCGGCGGTTGCTCCTGGCAGGACGCCTGCTCCAGCAGCAGGCGCTCGGTGAAGTTCTGCGCCAGGGACGGGCTCGGGGCCTCGGCGGCGACCTCGCGGGCGACCTGGTCGACCAGGTCGGCGGCCCAGGTGGGGTCGTCCGGGTCGGTGCGGAGGCTGGTCGTCAGTCCGCGGAAGTGGGCACCGGGCCCGCCCAGGGTCTGGGTGAGGGTCTTCTCGCCGGTGCAGGCCGCGTTGGCGTAAACCCCGTCGCCGTACCGGTCGGTGACGTGGATCCGCCCGGTGGCGACCTCCGGGCGGAACGCCACGGGTTCCAGGAGGTTCGCGGTCGTCACCGGTTCGGTCGCACCGGCCGGCGAGGCGGAGCCGGAGGCCGAGGACGCGGGCGTCGGGACGGCCCCGCCGACCGCGGCATCCGGGTGCGCTGCCGAGTGCGCGGTGGCGCCGGAGGGCGGTGGCAGGACGAATCGGCCGGTCGCCAGCCCGAGCGCGGCGGCTGCCACCAGGGCGGCGACGGCGGACCGGAGCCGGACGACGGCGCGGCCGCCGCCCGCCGCGGGACCGTTCACAGACCGGTGACCAGGCGCTCACGCATGAAGCGGCGGGCCTGGTGGATGCGGTCCTTGACCGTGCCCAGCGGGGCGTCCAGCTCCTCGGCCACCTGGACGTAGGTCAGGTCGCCCAGGTCGCGCAGCACGAAGGACTCCACCAGGACGGGGTGCTGCTGTTCCAGCGCGGCCAGCGCCTCCATCAGGTCGAGCCGGGTCCCGGCGATGACGCTGGTGGTGCGCGGGTCGACGGACTCGGGGAGGTCGGCGTGACTGTCCTCGGCACGCCGGCGCATCGAGCGGTAGGTGGACCGGGCGGCGTTCGAGGCGATCACCGTCACCCAGCCCAGGAAGGAGCCGCGGCCGCCGTACTCGCCCAGGTGCGTGCTGATGGACAGCAGCGCGTCCTGCGCGGCCTCCTCCGCGTCGGCGTGGTGGGGCAGGAAGCGCGAGCAGCGGCGCAGCACCACCGGCCGCAGCTTGGCCAGCAGGTACTCCATCGCCCCCGGGTCCCCCGCCTGAGCAACCGCCACGAGCCTTTCCAGCTCGCCGTCCTCGAACACCCGGACCCCCCGTTCCGTCCCGCCTGGCATCCCACTCGTCAACCGGGAGTTCCGCACTCCCCCCGACTCCGGCAGAATGCTGCCACATGCGCAAGCTCGGCCGTTACCTCCTCATGGAGCGGCTCGGAGCCGGCTCCTTCGCGACGGTCTGGAAGGCCTACGATCCGGAGCTCGACACCGAGGTCGCGGTGAAGGTGCTGGCCGAGAACTGGGCCGCCAACGCCGATGTGCGCGAGCGGTTCCTGGCGGAGGCGAGGCTGCTGCGCCGGATCGCCAGCCCGCGGGTGGTCCGGGTGCACGACGTCGGGGTCCAGGAGGACCGGCCCTACTTCGTCATGGACTACGTACGCGGCGGCACCCTGGCGGACCGGGTCGGGCAGTGCGACCCGCAGGAGGCGCTGCGACTGGCCGCGGAGGCCGGCTACGCGGTCCAGGTCCTGCACGAGGCGGGCGTGGTGCACCGCGACGTCAAGCCGTCCAACCTGCTGCTCGCCACCGACCCTGCGCCCACCGCGGTGCTGGTGGCGGACCTGGGCAGCGCCAAGCAACTGGCCGACGCGTCCGGGCTGACGGTGACCACCGGCACGCCCGCGTACATGGCACCGGAACAGGCCTTCCAGACCGGCGGGTTCGACGGGAGGGCCGACGTGTACGCGTTGGGCGTCGTGGCCTACGAACTGCTGACCGGGCAGAAGCCGTTCGGCCCGGGCGGACGCGCCACGGCCCTGATGACGGACCGGCCGACCGCCTCGACGCTGCCGGCGCTCCCGGCCGGAGCGGAGCTCCCGCCGCACATCGCCCTGCTGCTCCGGACCGCGATGTCCGTCGAGCCGGCGGACCGACCGGCGACCGCCCGGGCCTTCGCGGACGCGCTGCTGGCTCCGGTCCCGCAGTCCCGGCTCCCGGAGCCCGTCCTGGAAGGCCCCGGATGGCTGACCCCGCGCGCGGTCTGTCTGGCGGTGGGCACGGTGTTCACGGCGACGACCCTGCTGAGCTGGCTGCAGCGGTGAATCCGACGGGGGAGCCGGTCCGCACCGGGCCGGGGGTTCGAGTCCCGCTCGGGCTCGGACGGCGATGAGTCGTACGCGGGTGCCGCAGAGCTTGGCCATGTCGTCGACGTCCGAGGTGAGCACGGCCACCGGCCCCGGCTGCCGCGGCGCCAGCTCTGCCACGGTCGCGTCGATCGCGTACTGGTGCCCGTGCTGCGCCTGGGCACGCTGGTGACCTCGGTCAAGCCTCGTTCACCTATCGCGCTCTGAGCTGCGAGCGAGGCCGCAGGGGAGACGAGTCAGATCTGTTCGACCGCGATGCGTGGATGGCACAGCCGGCGCAGATCATCGAGGTCGCTCGTCACGACGGTCACGTCACCGTGTTCCAGGTGGGCTGTGGCCGCGAGCAGCGCGTCGATGGCGTAGTTGTGCCCGTGCAGCCCTTCGGCCACCAGCAACGTGCTTGCGGCACGGGCGATCTCCTCCGTGACAGGCCGCACCTTGGTCAGGGAGACGGCGTGATCGAACGCCGCCTGGGGCACCTCGGGATCGCGTGCCTCCACCAGCGTGGCCGCACTTGTCACCACCAGGAGATCGAGTGTGCGGGCGACGTCCAGCCATACGGTCATGTCCCGGTGCCGACGAGAGAGCTTGGAGAGCGCCTCGCTGTCGAGAACGAGGGTGCCGCTCACACGGCGTCCGCCGGCGCGCCATCTGCACGGTGAGCCGCGTGGTGCGCGCGGATGCGCTCCGCCTTGGCCGCCACCTCTGCCGGGTCGACCGGCCCCTGCTCGGCTTCGGCGGCCGCGATGTACTCGTCGATGGCCTCGCGCTGGAGCTGCCTCTGAACGGCTTCTTCGATGTACGAGGAGACGCCCTGCTTCCCAGCGCGTGCGCGGATCGCTTCCAGGGTCTCCGTGCGTAGAGAGATGCTGGTGACTCTGGTCTTGCCAGGGCGGGAAGAGTCCACGGGGAAGTGTGTTACACCCTGTGTGATCACCGGGGCCCATTCCTCGCCTTGCCTTCATGAAGCGGCGCACGGGGCTCCCGTAGGGTCGCCGGTATGCGACTGAGCACGGTGATCCTCCCCATCCACCGGTGGAGCGAGGGGCAGAAGATCTGGCGGCGGGCCGAGGACCTCGGCTTCCACGCCGCCTACACCTACGACCACCTGTCCTGGCGGTCCTTCCGCGACGAGCCGTGGTTCGGGGCGGTGCCGACGCTGACCGCCGCCGCGACGGCGACCGAGCGGCTGCGCCTGGGCACGCTGGTGACCTCGCCGAACTTCCGGCATCCGGTCACGCTGGCGAAGGAGATCGTGTCGCTGGACGACGTGTCCGGCGGGCGGCTGACGCTGGGGATCGGGGCCGGCGGGACGGGGTTCGACGCGACGGCGATGGGCCAGGAGGCCTGGTCGCCGAAGGAGCGGGCGGACCGGTTCGGGGAGTTCCTGCCGCTGCTGGACGAGCTGCTGCGCACCGACGCCACGACCCGCGAGGGCACGTACTACTCGGCCGTCGAGGCGCGGAACATCCCCGGCTGCGTGCAGCGGCCCCGGGTGCCGTTCTACGTCGCCGCGACGGGGCCGCGCGGGCTGCGGCTGGCGGCCGGGTACGGGCAGGGCTGGGTGACGTACGGGGACCCGAAGGGCCCGGCGGACGTGCCGGTGGAGCAGGCGCCGGCGGTGATCGCCGCGCAGCTGGCGAAGCTGACGACGGCCTGCGAGGCGGCCGGGCGGGACGTCGCGGAGCTGGAGAAGGTGCTGCTCCAGGGTTCGACGGCGGAGAAGCCGCTGCAGTCGCTGGACGCCTTCGTGGACTGGGCGGGCACGTACCGGGAGTTGGGGATCACCGAGCTGGTGGTCCACTGGCCGGTGCCGGACTCGATCTTCGCGAACGACCTGGCCGTCTTCGAACGGATCGCCACCGAGGGCCTCGCCCAGCTCGGCTGAAGGCCCGGCCGCCCGGCCGGTCGCTCCTCGCGGAGCGGCCGGCCGGCGGCCGTCACGGGTGCGGGCGGGTGCGCTGGTTGGGGACGTGCAGGGTCGGGGCCGGGGAGGTGCGGCGGGCCAGCTCGGCGAGGGTGTCGAGGATGATGTCGCCGATCAGGACCGGGTCGCGCGTCTCGCGCGGGGCGTCCGGCGTGGTGGTCGGTGGGCGCTCGTCTTGGGCGTGGCGAGTTCGCATGGCTCTTCCTGCCGACGGGGTGGCCGAGGACAGTCATGCCCGGGAACGGGAAGCAGGACACCCGGGGCGGGGGCGAATCGGCCGGAAAGGACGGCTCGGGGGCCGAAACACGGTGCGCGAGCGGGCCCTTACGGCGATCGGATACCGGTCGGGGGTATTGTCTCGCCCGTGACGGCAGACGGCGGGCGCGTCGGTGGACGCGGAGGCGGCGGGGCGACGGCCCGGCTGCTGCTGCTCTGCGGGCTGCTGGCCGGGCTCTTCCTGATGCACGGCTCGCCCACGGCGGCGGGCGGCTGCCACGAGCCCGCGGCGCTCGCGGCCCCGGCAGTTGCGGCTGCCGCGGGGCACGCCGCGCACGGCACCCCCGGCGACACCCCCGGCGACACCCCGAGCCTGGACGGGCGGCGGGCCCCGGGCGGGGATCCGCAGGCCGTCTCCTGCGTGTCGAACCGGGACCGCGAGGGCGCCGGCCTCCCGGTCGCCGCACCGCTCGCGGCCGGGGCGGCGGCCGTCCTGCCCGCCGTGTGGATGCCCCCGGCCCCGCAACGGCGGCGGGCCGGTCCACGGGCACCGCCGGACGCCGGACGCCGACTGCTGCTCCGGGTGTGCGTCGCACGGACGTGACCGGGCCCGCGCCGGACGCCCCGCACAGGGGCCCCGGGCGCGCCGCGTCCTGCCCGTACCCACCGAAAGCGACACCGACCAGATGTCCCTCAGCACCCGTACCCGTACCCTGGCGCTCACCGCCGGCGCCGCCGTCCTCGTCCTCACCCTGACCGCCTGCGGCTCCGACCCGGCGGGCGGCGCGGACGGCGCGAACGGCAAGGGCGGCATGGCCGGGATGGACCACGGCGCGAGCGCCGCGGCCACCGGCACGCCGTCCGCCGCGACCGACGGCCACCAGGGCCACCCGATGCCCGGCACCGGCACCGCCACCGCCACCGCCACGGCGGCAGCCGCCCCCGCCGCCGAGCGGAACGGCTACCGCCTCACCTCCGCCGCCGAGACGCTCCCGGCCGGGGCTCCCGCCGAGTACCGGTTCACCGTCACCGGCCCGGACGGCAGGCCGGTCACCGCGTTCGCGACCGACCAGACCAAGCGGATGCACTTCTACGCGATCCGCTCCGACCTCACCGGCTTCCAGCACCTGCACCCCGAGATGGCCGCCGACGGCACCTGGACCGCCCCGCTGGCCGCCCTCACCGCCGGCGGCTGGCGCGTCTACGCCTCGTTCGTCCCGGACAGCGGCCCCGGGAAGGGCACCGGCCTGGTGCTCAGCCGGACGGTGGACGTCCCCGGCGAGGGCGCGGCGGCCACCGCCGAGCTGCCCGCCGCCACTGGCACCGCGACCGTGGACGGGTACACCGTCACCGTCGAGGGCGCCCCGGCGGCCGGGCGGGCGGGTGAGCTGAAGGTCACCGTCACCCGGGACGGCAGGCCGGTCACCGACCTCCAGCCGTACCTGGAGACCTTCGCCCATCTGACCGCCTTCCACGCCGGTGACCAGGCCTTCGCCCACCTGCACCCGCAGGCGCGGGCCGAGGCGGGCAGCACCGGCGGGCCGACCCTGTCCTTCCACGCCGAGCTGCCGGCGGGCGGGGACTGGCGGCTCTTCCTCCAGTTCCAGACCGGCGGCACGCTGCACACCGTCGCCCTGACCCTCCGGGTCGCCCCGCAGTAGGCCCGGGGTGCCCGTCGGGAGGTCGCCGTCGCGACGGTGACCTCCCGACGGCGGTAGGCGAAGATGGACCGGTGACCACTCCCCGCGCCATCCCCCGCCTGATCGCCACCGACCTGGACGGCACGCTGCTGTGCTCCGGCGGCACCGTCTCCGAGCGCACCGCCGCCGCGCTGGCGGCCGCCGAGGCGGCCGGGGTCCAGGTGGTGTTCGTGACCGGTCGGCCGCCCCGCTGGATGCAGCAGGTCAGCCGGCACATCGGCGGCCACGGCGTGGCGATCTGCTCGAACGGCGGCGCGGTGGTGGACGTGCGGCGCGGCGAGCTGTTGGAGTCCACCCCGCTCGACTCGGAGGCCGCGCTGGCCGTGGTGGCGGCGCTGCGGGCGAAGCTGCCCGGTACCGCGTTCGCCTTCGAGTACCCGGCCGGGTTCGCCCGCGAGCCCGGCTACGAGGTGCGGATGTGGGGCCAGGACGAGAACCACCCGATCGGCCCGGCCGAGGAGCTGCTCGGCGCCGGCGGGCCGGTGCACGGCCTGTTCAAGCTGCTGGCGAAGCACCCGGACCTCGACCCCGACAAGCTGCTCTCGGTGGCCCGCGAGGCCGCCGGGCACCTGGCCGAGATCACCCGCTCCGCGCCGATCCCGCTGCTGGAGATCAGCGCGCCCGGCGTCACCAAGGCGAGCACGCTGGCCCGCTGGTGCGCCGGGCGCGGGATCGACCGGAGCGAGGTGGTGGCCTTCGGCGACATGCCGAACGACCTGGAGATGCTGGCCTGGGCCGGTACCGCGTACGCCGTCGCCAACGCGCACCCGCAGGTGCTGGCGGCGGTGCCGCTGCACACGGTGAGCAATGAGCAGGACGGCGTCGCGGCGGTGCTGGAGCAGTTGCTCGGCCGCTGAGCCGGGGCGCGAACAGCGGACAGCGGGTCGCGGAAAACGGCCGGGCCGGGCCGGCGCGGCAACCTCCCGCCCCGACCCGGCCCGCCGTCGCCCGGCAACCCGGCTGTCCGGCTACCCGGCCACCCGCCTACCCGGCTACCCGAAGCGACCGTTGACGTAGTCCGCGGTCCGCTGGTCCCGCGGGCTGGTGAACAGCTGCTCGGTCGCCCCGGCCTCGACGATCCGCCCCGGGGTGTCGTGGGTGGCCAGGAAGAACGCGCAGGACTGCGAAACCCGCTGCGCCTGCTGCATGTTGTGGGTCACGATCACGATGGTGAGCCGCCCCCGCAGTTCGGCGATGGTCTCCTCGACCCGGCGGGTCGAGGTGGGGTCGAGCGCCGAACACGGCTCGTCCATCAGCAGGATGTCCGGGGAGACCGCCAACGACCGCGCGATGCACAGTCGTTGCTGCTGGCCGCCGGAGAGCGCGCCGCCCGGGGTGTGCAGCCGGGTGGCGACCTCGTCCCAGAGGCCGGCCCGGCGCAGGCTGCTCTCCACCAGGTGCTCGCGCTCGTCGCGGGACACCTTGATGCCGGCCAGCTTCAGCCCGCTGGAGACGTTGTCCTGGATGGACATCGCCGGGAAGGGGTTGGGCCGTTGGAAGACCATCCCGATCCGGCGGCGGACCTCGGCCGGGCGCCGGCCGGGGCGGTACACGTCGTCGCCGTCCAGCAGCACCTCACCGGCGAGCGCGGCGCCGCGCACCATCTCGTGCATCCGGTTGAGGATCCGCAGGTAGGTGGACTTGCCGCAGCCGGAGGGGCCGATCAGCGCGGTGACCTCCCCGGCGGGCATGGCGAGCGAGACCCGCTCCAGCACCTTGTGCGAGCCGAACCAGGCGGAGACGTCGCGGGTCTCCAGCCCGGCCAGCGGGGCGTCGGACGCGGCCGCGGCGGTCACGGGCGGCAGCGTCAGCGTGGTCTCGGCCGCGGAGCCGCCCTGGTCGTCCTCGGTGAACTGGTCGAACGGGAGTGCTTCGGTCATCGGTACATCCGTCATCGGTACGGTCCTCCGGGCGCGCTTCAGTAGAGGTTGGGCAGCAGGGCGGCGGCGTTCTCGTACACCGCCCAGAGCAGCGCGCCGACGACCGGCGCGATGCTCAGGTAGGCGGCCGAGCGGATCCAGAACCGGGCCAGCACGACGGCGGCGACCACCGCGCCCAGCAGCCCGAGCGTCCACAGCTGCAGGGTGGCCAGCGCGCCCTTGTCGGCGGCCAGCGCCTTGTCGTACGGGACGGTGGCGGGCCGGCCCCCGGGGTTGACCTCCGGGTCACCCTCCAGCCGGGCGCCGATCAGCACCGTCGAGCCGGCGATCCAGTCGGAGTCGCCGGTGACCAGCACCAGCCGGTTGCGGACCGGATCGCTGATCGGGTGGTCGCCGTCCCCGTAGACGTTGACGGTGTAGGTGAACGTGCCCTGCCCGGTGGTCGCCTGGATCCGGTCGCCGACCCGGAGCTTGGACAGCTCCGCGAACGGCGCCCCGAAGGTGGTGCCGCGGCCGAACACCACGGCCACCCCGGCCTGGCCCGGCAGCGCGGTGTCCCGGCGGTGGCCCGGGCCGCGCATGAGGTCCCGCCCGGTGGTGCCCTCGACCACGACGGCCCGGTGCAGACCGATCGCCGGGATGTCGAGGACCGCGACCGGGTCCCCGTCGGCGGCGGCGCCGGTCGGGGCGACCGCCTTGCCGAGCTGGTCCCGGAAGGTCTTGTACGCGGTGGACTGGTAGTGCCGCTCCTGGATGTGCGAGAGCGTGAAGAGGTACCCGACGAAGCCGACCGTGAGCGCCGCCAGCAGGCTGACCGCCCAGGCCCCCTGGAGGAACCGCCGCCGCGCGGGCGTGGTGCCGCCGGTGCCCCTGCCGGCCGCCTTCGGCTCCGGAACGGGCAACGCGGGCTGCCGGTCCGCCGGCGCCACCCGGGCCGGGGCCGTCGGCTTCTCCAGCGCCGGGGCCGTCACGACCGGCCGCCGGAGTTGCGGCGGCGCAGCAGGCGGCGGCCGAGCAGCGGCGGGACGAGGACGACGGCGAGCAGTTCGAGCGCGGTCAGGGTGGACAGCAGCCAGTCGTCCGGCCGCCCGTCGATGGCGACCACGTTGGCGGTGACCTCGCCGGCGGAGGTGCCGCGGCCGCGCGCGACCACCTGACCGGTCTGCGGGTCGACGACGTCCTCGGCCGTCGGGTCGCCCTCGCCGCCCGTGCCGGCCGCCGGGTCGCCGGCCGCGGCGGGCTGGTCGGCCGCGCCACCGGTGCCGCCCGCGGCGGTTCCCCCGGTGCCCGCCGCGCCGCCGGTGCCCCCGGTCCCCCCGGTGCCGCCGGACGATCCGCCGCCGGTGCCGCTCGCCGAGGGGGTCTTTCCGGTCCCGCCGCTCGTGCTGCCGCCCGTCCCGCCGGTGGTGCCGCCGGTGCCGCCGGTACCGCCGGTGCCGGAGCCCGAGCCGGACCCGGTCTTGACCGCCTGACCGCCCTGCACGGTGCAGTCCAGCGGGGCGCCCTTGGCGTCGCACGGGCTGGGCTGCGGGGCGTTGTCCAGCACGGTCAGCCGGCCGGCCGAGTTGAAGGTCGGGTTGGCGCAGTTCGCCAGGGTGTTGGCGTCGACCGGGCTGGCGTTGCCGGGGATGTGCTCGGTCTGCAGCAGCCCGCCGCGGACCAGGTTGCGCGGGATCGGGGAGTAGCCGAGGCCGTCCGCCTCGCCCTGGCCCTCGCAGAGCACGTAGGCGAGGAAGCGGCTGAGGGCGCTGCCCTTGTCGTTGGTGAAGCGCGGCGGCGGCGGCAGCGCCGCTCCGGCCCGCGGCACGATGAGGTAGCTGTAGCTGGAGAGCGGGTAGGACCTCGGGTCGTTCATCGAGTAGACGCCGTCGAGGTTCTGCTGCAGGTAGTCCGGGTCGCTGGCGGGGGTGCTGTCGTCCACGCCGCGGATCTTGGCGGCGGTGAGCGCGACGGCGACGTTGGAGGCGGTCGGCAGCGTGTAGAAGCCGGCCGGGTTGAGCACCTTCACGACCGGCCAGTTGCTGCGCTTGGCGAAGGCGTACTCGTCGTAGCCGATGGTGCCGAGGCCGGACGGGGCCTTGATGTAGCCGGCCACCACGTCGGAGCCGTTCTGCGCGGTCATCCGGCCCGACGGCGGGAAGAACTCGGTGTAGTCGCCGCAGCTGACGCCGTTGACGCTCTTGCAGTACTCGTCCCACTGCGCCTGGTGGGTGTGGCTCATCCAGCGGGTGAACTGGGCGGTCGCCCCGGAGCCGTCGGAGCGGACCACCGGGGTGATCGGGAGGCTCGGCAGCGCCTTGCCGTAGTCCGCGGTGATCTTCGGGTCGTTCCAGTTGGTGATCTTGTTGGTGAAGATGTCGACCACGGTCTGCGGGGAGAGCCGCAGGTCGCGGACCTGCTTGCCGGCGACGACCAGGTTGTACATGAAGGTCGTCCCACCCGCGGTGATCGGCACGTAGGAGAAGCCGTACCGGGGGTTCTCGGCCTTGCCGGAGCCGCCGGCCTGGCCGGCCTGGCCGAGACCGGTGTCGGTCTGCGAGCGGAACGGCACGTCGGAGGCGGTGAAGTCGTCCTGGCCGATGGCCCACTGGTTGCGGCCGGCGGCCGAACCGATCGGGTTGAAGTTGATCTGGATGCCCTGCGGGGCGACGTCCTGGCGCCACTGGTCGATGGCCGGACCGGCCCAGCTGGAGCCGTCGGCGTTGAGCGCGGTGGCCGCGAAGGCGGGGGTGCTCTGCCCCAGGAGCAGGGAGCCCGCGGCGAGGATCAGGGACAGCAGCACGGCGAACGTGCGTGCCACGGGGCGGCTTGCGGCCTCCCACGACATGGGAACTCCTCTGGTACTGAGGGTGGTTGGCTGGGACATCAGTGCTCCCCGAGGGCGGTGGCCGCGGTGGCGGGCCGGGCGGCGGCACGGGCGGCCCCGGGCGCGGTGGCGGTGGCGGTGCGGGCGGCCCCGGGCGCGGTGGCGAAGCGGGGCTTGGCCCGGTGCCGGGCCCGGGCGGAGGCCTCGACGGAGCCGGCGGCCCGGTCGATCCGTCGCCTCTGGCGGCGCGTCAGCTGGCCCGGCCGGCGGCCGCCGACGACCCGCGCGGTGACGAACAGGATGAGCACCACGGCCATCAGGGTCAGGGCCGCCGCGAAGGCGCGCGCGATCATGTCGGGATAGGGCTGCTTGACGTAGTTCCAGACGTACAGCGGCAGCGAGACCTGGTGCTCGGAGAACGGGTTGCCGTTGAACTGCGAGGTGAAGCCCGAGGTCAGCAGCACCGGGGAGGTCTCGCCGACGCCGCGGGCCATGCCCAGCACCACGGCCGTCACCAGACCGGGCCGGGCGGTGGGCAGCACGACGTTCCACACCGTCCGCCACTGGCTGCCGCCGAGCGCGTACGACGCCTCCCGCAACGTGCCGGGCACGAGGCGGATGACCACCTCGGCGGCCCGGGTGACGATCGGCATCATCATCACGGTGAGGGCCAGCGAGGCCGCGAACCCGCTCTTCTCGAAGCCGAGGGTGATGATCACGACGCCGAGGATGAAGAGGCCGGCCACGATCGAGGGCAGCGCGGTCATCGCCTCGACCAGGGTCCGCACCGGCCGGGCCAGCCGGCCGCCGACCTCGGACATGAAGACGGCCGCCGCGATGCCCAGCGGAACGGCGAACAGCGTGGCCAGGCCCAGCTGTTCGAGCGAGCCGACCAGCCCGTTGAGCGCGCCGCCCGAGGTGATCGGGGAGAGCGGGGCGGTGTGGTCCATCGATTCGAGGAAGAAGTTGAGGTGCCGGGCCGCGTCCATGCCGCGCACCAGGACGTAGCCGATCTGGTCGGCGATCAGGCCGATCACCAGCAGGCCGGAGCTCCAGGCGACCACCGAGACCAGCCGGTCACGGACCATCAGCGCGCCCCACTGGAGGCGGCCGATGAGGAAGTAGCCGACCAGGAACAGGCCGTACCAGCAGATCAGGAAGCCGGGCGCACCGCTGAACGGCAGGATCCGCTCGTAGAGCATCCAGTTGAGGGCGAGCGAGCCGACCGCCGAACCGGCCAGGGTCAGCACGTCCTCCGGCGTGACGCCGCCGAGCCGCACCCGCTTCTCGGGGCGGGGCGGCGCGGCCTCCGCGGGCGGGTCGGCCGGCGCGGGCGCGGCGACCGGCGGCAGGTCGAGTGTGGTCATCGGGACGTCCCTTCACGGCGGAGCGGCAGCGGGCGGCGGGTGGCGAGGAGGGCCATGGTCAGTCCGCCGTCGACGCGCCGGAGCGGGACCGGTTGATCACGAAGCCGGCCCCCAGGTTGACCAGCAGCGTGAGCGCGAAGAGGACCAGGCCCGCCGCCATCAGCGCGGAGAGCGAGAGGTCGTCCGACTCGCCGAACCGCAGCGCGATCAGCGCCGAGATCGAGTTGGCGCCGTTCTCCAGGATGTGGGTGATGGCCTTGAAGTTCGGGGAGATGATCAGCGCGACGGCGATCGTCTCGCCCATCGCCCGCCCGAAGCCGAGCATCACCGCACCGATCACGCCGCCGCGGCCGAACGGCAGCACCACCGTGCGCACCATCCCCCAGCGGGTCGACCCCAGCGCGTACGCGCCCTCCCGCTCGCCCTGCGGGGCCTGCGAGAACACCTCCCGGCTGAGCGAGGCGACGATCGGGATGATCATCAGCGAGACGACCACCCCCGCGATGAAGGTGGAGGAGGTGTACGAGGTCCCGATGTCGCCGGTGCGCACCTTGAGGAAGGGGATCGCGTCGCCGAGGTGGTTGGTCAGCCAGCGGGAGAAGCCGATGATCCGCGGCTGGAGGAAGAACAGCCCCCAGAGGCCGTAGACGATGCTGGGGATCGCCGCCATCAGGTCGACCAGCGAGACCAGGGTCGCGCGCAGCCGGACCGGCGCGTACTCGGAGATGAAGACCGCCGCGGTGAGCGCCACCGGCACGGCGATGACCAGCGCGATCACCGCGATCAGCAGGCCGTTCGGGAGGACGGCGGCGATGCCGAAGTTGTGGGCCTGGGTCTGCCACTTCTGCTCGGTGAGGAAGGACCAGCCCACCTCCTTCAGCGCGGCGGCGCCGCGCAGGAGCAGGAAGAAGGCGATCAGTCCCATGATCGCGAAGACCGAGAGGCCCGCCACCCGCAGCGCGCCCCGGAACACCCGGTCTCCGGGCGTGGCTGGGGAGGTGATGACACGGGGGACATCGGGTTCTGGTGGACGTGGAGCCCCGGCGTACGGTGCCGCGGGCTCGGCGGCGGCTGTCATGGTCTGCTCTCCGGCGCGCTCGGTACGGAAGTACTCGGTACAGGGAGGCCCCGGGCGGTCGCGCCCGGGGCGGGGAACCCGGTGGGGCCGAGACGGCGGCCCCACCGGGTCGGTGCCACTGCGGGATCAGGGCCGACGGCGCACCCGTGCCCAGGTCCGGGAGCAGGCGGCCAGGGCGCGACCGCCGACGGGCGTCCCGCCGAGGAGGAGCGCCGCCGGGCCGCCGACCAGCAGCACCAGGCCCGCGATCACCGCGACCGGCAGCAGCAGCCGGGCGGTGCCCGCCCGGTCGGCCGCCGGGATGCCGGCCGCCACCGGGGCGCCCGCGAGCGGGCCGGCGGAGGCGTTCGGCGTTCCGGTGGTCTTGGCCGCCGGGGTGCCGGCCGCCGGGGCGCCGGTGCCACCGGTGGTCGCCGCGGCGCCGCCCGTGCCGCCGGTACCGCCGATGCCGCTGCCACCGGTGCCGAGGCCGCCGGAGGAGGTGCCGTCGCCGGTGGTCCCGCCGGTGCCGCCGCCGGTCGTCCCGCCCGTGGTCGCGGAGCCGTCGGCGACCGGGAAGGAGGTGCCGCCGGTGGCGCTCGACTCGCCGCCGGTGCCGCCGGTGGTCGTGCCGCCGGTCGTCCCGCCGTCGCCGTCGGTCGGCGTGGTGGGCGGAGCCGGCGGGGCGACCTGGTTGCCCGGCCACTTGGCGTCCTGGCTCTCCACGTGCTTGGCCGCGTCGAGCGTCTGCTGGCGCTGGGCGCCGGTGAGGCTGAGGAAGCCCGGGGCGAGCTTGCCCGGCTCCACGCCGTAGACCTGGCCGCCGTTGGCGACGGTGGTCAGGAAGCGGGTGATCGCGGGCGCCTTGTCCGCCACCCCGCCGGTGGGCACCATCGCGTACTGGACGGTGGTCAGCGGGTAGGCCTGGGTGTCGCGGGAGAAGGCCGTGTCGGCGACGCCGTAGGGCAGCAGCTGGGTGCCGGTGGCGGCGTCGGTCGGCATGTCGCCGACCGCGGACTGGAACCCGTTGGTGGTCGGCGAGACGAAGCCGCCGGCCGGGTTGCGCAGGGCGGCCTCGGGGAGCGAGAACGCCTTGGCCTGGGCACTGTCCATGATCGCGAACAGCTTCCGGTCACCGCGGGCCATCGGGTCGCACTTCAGGTGGTTGCCGGTGGCCGGGTCCGCCATCCAGAGCTGGCAGGTGGACCGGTTCTCCAGGATGGTGCGCAGGACCTGGGTGAGACCGCCGAGGACGGGGTTCCACTCGTACTGCCGTGCGTGCTTGGCGGCCTCGCTGGCGTCCGTCGGGCCGGTGAAGTCCTGCGGCTGGACGGCGTCCACCGGGTAGCCGGAGAACGCGCCCCGCCGGTAGAAGGTGTTGACCTGCATCCCCCACGGGTCCTCCTCGCCGTCCAGGAAGCGGACGGCCTCCGGGTCCGAGGCGATCCACGAGGTCAGCTGGTAGACCAGGTCGGTGGTGCCGCCGACGATGGTCGGCTCGAAGGTCGCCGGCGCGCAGGCCGTGGGCCACTTGAGGCCGCTGTTCTCCGGGAGCTGGTTGAACTGCTGGAAGTCCCGGTCCGCGAAGATGCAGCTGGGGTTGCCGTTCACCGACGCGACCGGGCTGCCCGGCGGCGCGTACGACTGGGTGAGCAGTTTGGCCATCAGCCGGGGGGTCAGCTTCATCTGCTGGAGCTGGCGCCCGGTGTCCGGGTCGTCGACGAGGAACACCACCGAGATGCCGGTGGTCGCCAGCGGCGCGTAGACGTACGGCCGGGCCGGCGTCGCGGTGTCGGGGTAGGCGGTCAGGGCGACGTCCACCCCGGCGGACCCGCCCAGGAACGCCGCGCGGGCCTGCGGCTCACCGCCGGAGGAGGAGTACTGGAAGGCGAGCGGGGACGAGGCCAGGCAGAGGCCCGAACGCCACTGCTGGACGGCCCGGTTGGCCATCTCCAGCCCGGCCGCCTTGAACTCAGCGGCCCGGCTGTCGCAGTCGGCGGCGGTGGGCGAGAAGTACAGCGGGACGACGGTCCGCTTCTCCCAGGCGCACTGCTCGCCGATCTGCAGGCCGGCGTTCTGGTTGCCCTCCCACTCGGCGCCGTAGGCCTCCAGGCCGCCGTCGCTCGCGGTGTTGAAGAAGCCGTCGACGTCGCTGCCGTGGTCCGTGCAGTCGACGGCGCCACCGCGCGCCTTGTACGGGTCCTGGGTGTCGCCGCCGTAGTTGGGCTCGATCACCAGGGAGCAGGGGTGGGTCGCGTCGCACCCGAGCGAGGGGCTCTGGGTGGCTGTCCACACTTCGATGGACGTCGCGCCCGAGCCGTCCGCCCCGGTCGGCGCGATCGCCATGTTGGAGGGGAAGTCCGGGCTCGTGGTGCCCTCGGCCGGCGCCTTCTGGTTGAACCCCTTGGTGGCGTCCGCGTTGTACAGCTTGCTGCCGTAGCAGTCGGTGATCTTCGGGTCGGCGCCCCGGCACTGGTACACCCGAACGGCGTAGAGCTCCTGCTTGGAGCCCTTGGTGACGACGGTCAGCGGGCTGCCCTGGGTGTCCACCGTCGGGGTGAAGCCGCTCCAGGAGACCTGGAGCACCTGGTTGCCCAGCTGCTGGGTCTGGGCGACCGTCACACTGCCCTCGACACCCTCCTCCCAGGTGTTCGGGTCCCACACCTTGGGGCCGGGCTTGGTCACGGCCGACGAGGCCGCCGCCCGGGCCTGCGGAAGCGCGCCGAGGCCGATGGGGGCCACGCCGAGCGCCACCACCACCGACCACACGAGCGCGACCGCCGGCAACCTCCGGCGCCACCTCCCGCGTCTCGTATCGGGTAGTAGTCGGAGTCTCATGACGGGCACCTCCGTGCGAACGCGCACCGCCGTGACGCGGCGCGAGAGTGGATCAGGCGGCGAGCAGGCCGGCGGTTCCGGTTCGCATCCATTCGGCCAGCCCTACATGGCCGGATCCGGTCGTACCGATGTACGAGACCCCAACGTGACGACTCTGTAGCGGAGTTGGGAACTCCATATGAGAACGGCGGGCCCGTGCCGTCGCACGGGCCCGCCGTCGTACCGAGCCGGTGGCAGGTGTCAGCTGCCGGCGGTGAAGCTCAGCGAGAAGGTGCCGATCGACTGGCCGGCCTTGAAGAAGGAGGTGTTCAGCTTGGTGTCGACGTACTGCGCGCCCTCCGCGTCGACCCGGAGGTCGGCGGCGGTCACCGTCTGGGTGGCGCCGGAGCGGGTGATGTCGGTCGTGCCGGCCGGGTCGAGCAGCGCCACCGGGGCGGTGCCGCCGACCGGGACACCGGTGATCGCCCAGCTGTCGGCGCTGAACGCCAGCTGCTTGAAGACCGCGGTCTTGCCGGTGAACAGGTTGACGAAGAGCAGGCTGCCGCCCAGCTGGACGTTGCCGTAGTAGCCCTGGAGGTTGACGTCGCCGCCCGTCACCGGGAAGGAGGTGGAGAAGCCCGTGGTCGAGTCGTAGGACGGGGTGGCCGTGGGCAGCGGGATGACCACCAGGCCGTTCAGGGCGGAGTCCTTCAGGAAGGCGGTGTTCTCGTGCACCACCGCGCTGCCGGTCGGGGCCGCCGGGGCGGCGTCGGCGGCAGCCGCACCGCTCATACCGGTCACGGCGAGGACGACTGCGGCACCGGTGGCGGCAAAGCGGGCGCGGGTACGGGTCATGCTGAACTCCTTGGGAGAGGTGCGAAGGTGTGCTGGGTGGTGCGAGCGGTCGTACGACCGCCCCCACGGCCTCCCCCTCCCGCACTGCCCGGCGGGAGGGGATGCCGAAGTCGATGGGTCGAGCGGCCGGCTCAGATCGTCGATCCGCAGGCGGCGGACGGGAGTTGCAGGAACCCGTAGCTCTTGATCGCGGCGGCCTCGCTGGTGCAGATCCAGCCGCCGCGGCCGAAGATCGCGCGCATGGCCGTGCCCTTGGCCCCGGTGCTCGTCCAGTCGGCCTGGCGGACGACGTTGAAGAGCACCCGGCCGAACGGGCCGGCGACGAACGCCGCGTTGATCGTGTTGGCGGTGTTGACCGGCGCGACACCGTTGATCGCGCGCACGGTCAGCGGGCCGGCACCGTCGGCCGGGGTGCTGTGGCCGCCCACCGTCTGGCCGAGGTAGTGGCCGACCGAGTAGGGCACGAGCACGTTCGCGTCGTTGAGCACCGGGTCGACGCCCTGGTTCTCACCCGGGCCGCCGGTCACGCAGACTCCGGGGGTCGTCACCCCGATCGCGGCCAGGAAGAACGCCCGGGTGCCCGAACTCGCCTGCGGCAGGTACGGCTTGATCGTCGCGTTCGGCAGCGTCGGGACGATCTGCGTCCAGTTGGTGACGGTGCACTCGTAGATGTTCTTCAGCTGTGCCGTCGTCAGGTTGGCCGGCGCGTTCCCCCCGGACTTCGCCGCCCAGGAGACCGCGTCCTTCGCCAGCAGGACGAAGGTGTCGGTGGTGGGCGTGGACGGCTGGCGCGTCAGGTCCATCCGGTCGACGTCCACCGCGCTGCCCGACAGGTTGAGCGCGACCAGCCCGTCCCCGGCAGCCGTCGGCCGGGTGATGGCCGGCGCGCCCAGCCGGGGCGTGATCGGCGAGGGGCCGGTCGAGTCGAAGCTGTAGAGCCGGGGCGAGGTGGTGTCGCCGATGCTCGCCAGGTGGGCGCTGTAGTCGGTGGAGAACTGACCGAGCAGCGAACCGGTGGTCTGCGACCCCACCACGACGATGTCATCGGTCCCGGGCACCACGGGCGGGTCGGCGGCGGCCGTCCCGGCGAAGGCGGTACCGAGGGCGACGGCGGTGACGGCGAGCAGCTTGGCGGGTGACCTGCGCATGGGTCGTCTCCGGGGAGGTGTCTCGGTCAGGTGTGGGTGGTGGAGCACGGGCGGTGACCCACCGGGCCGCCGCGGGGATCCTGCGCAGCCGCCCGACTCCTGCGGGTACGAAGGGCGGGCGGGTATGGCCGGCGGCCACGGGCCGAAGCCCGTGGCCGCCGGATGGAGCGAGGTCGCGCGGGGTGGTGCGGTGGTGCGGGCGTGATCAGCGGGTGATCAGCTGTGGGTGGTGCTGCCGCAGGCGGCGGCGGGCAGCGGCAGGAAGCCGTAGCTCTTGATGTCGTTGTTGGCGGTGGTGTTGGTGCAGATCCAGCCCGACGGGCCGAAGATCGCGCGCAGCGCGGTGCCGTGGGCGTCGGTGGCGGTCCACTCGGCGTCACGGACGACGTTGTAGACCACGCGACCGAAGGCCGAGGCGGCGAACGGCGCGTTGATGGTGTTGGTGGTGGTGTTGACCGGCACCAGGGTGCCGACGTTGCGCAGGGTCAGGCTGCCCGGGGCCGAGGTGGCCGTGGCGTGGCCGCCCACGGTCTGGCTCAGGTACGAGGCGACCGAGTACGGGAAGACGACGTCGGCGCCGGTGAGACGGGAGTCGACGCCCTCGTTCTCCTCCGGGCCGTCCTGGACGCAGGTGCCGACGGTCGGGTTGCCGATCGCGGTCAGGAAGAAGGAGCGGGTGCCGGAGCTGGCCTGCGGCAGCCAGGGCTTGATGGTGGCGCTCGGCAGCGTGGCGCTGATCTGCGTCCAGTTGGTGATGGTGCAGTCGTAGATGCCCTTGAGCTGGGCGGCGGTCAGGCTCGCCGGGGCGTGGCCACCGGAGTTGGCGGACCAGGTCACCGCGTCCTTGGCGAAGGCGACGAAGATGTCCGAGGCCGGGTCGGTGGACTTCGGGGCACGCGAGGAGCGGGCCACGTCGACCTTGGAGCCGACCGTGTTCAGCTCGGTGATGCCGGCGCCGGAGCCGTTCGGACGGGTGATGGAGGAGGCGCCGGACTTCGGGATGATGCTGGTGGGGGTGCCCGTGGCGTCCCAGCTGTAGTAACGCGGCGACGTGGTGTTGCCGAGGCCGGTCAGGTAGGCGTTGTAGTCCGTGGAGAACTGCGTCGACACGGCCTGGGTCGTGTCGGAGCCGACGCTCACGATGTCCTGGGCGGCCGGCGTCACGGTCGGGTCGGCGATGGCGGTGCCGGCGGCGACGGTCGCGACCGAGGTGGCGATGGCGGCAATGGCGAGCAGCTTGGCAGCGGTCTTGCGCATGTTCCTGTTCCTCCGGTGGGAGAGAGGTGCATCGCTTGCCCGAACCCTGGTTGGGGGTCCGGGGCCGGTGACCGCACCCGCGGCGGCCGCTCCGGCAGAGCTGATCCTGTCGGGAGCGGCTGTTCCCCCGGAAGGGCCGTCGGCGGCCGCCGGGGATTGTCGACTCATCGGTTCGGACAGGTTTAGCGACTGGTCAGCACGGCCGCGGTGGGGTGGAAAGCCGCAGGTCGGAGGCCGGTGACGTTCTTCTCCAGGTGGCTGCTCGGGGGGTTGCCGGAAACCTGCGCTTCACCGGACCGGGGGGAACGGAGGGCCGCCCTCCGAAACGGTCGGCCCCCGAAACGGTCGGACTCCGGGACCGTCCGACGCCGGGACGGCCCGACGCCGGGACCGTCCGGCTCCGGGACGGCCGGGGCGGGACGGCCCGCGCGAGGGCACCGGCCGGCGGCACCCGCGCGAGGTACCGGGACGGGCCACCGGGCACACGGGCCGTACGGGGTCGTGCGAGCTGTGCGGAGCGTGCGAGGTGTGCCCGGGGGGGGCTACCAGGGCCGGCGGCTGTCCCGGCCGGTGCGGCGCAGCTCCTGGCCGACCCACTGCAGCCCGGCCAGGAAGCCGTCCACCCCCGCCTGGCACTGGTCGCGCCGGAGGTAGCCGCGGGCACTGCGGGCGATCGGGCCGGCCTCGGCCGCGCCGGGGCGGGTGCTGCGCACCGGCAGCTGGGCGGTCCAGACCCAGAGGCGGGCCTCGGACTGCCCGACGGTACAGCGCAGCGCCGCCCGTTCGATGATCAACTCTCTGACCGCATCGGCGAGTTCGTCCTCGCTGCGGTAGGTGCGGACGCCGACGCCGAGTTGCCGCCCGTTGGCGGCGCGCAGCGCCCAGCCGAGGCACCGGTCGGCCGCGGGGACGATCAGCAGGCGCGGGCCGCGCCGCTCAGCGGCGGACATCGGTGGGTCTCAACGGGCCGACCCGCTCGGGGAGTTCGAGCGCGGGCTGTTTGGCCAGCAGCACCACGAAACGCCGGAAGGCGTTCTGGCAGGTCGCGTACCGCTCGTACGCGCGACTGGAGCGCACCTCGGGGAGCGCACGCGAGCCGGGGACGACCCAGATCCACCCGATGCCGTCGCGGACATGGGTGATCCGGGCGACCAGGCCGTCGGCGCCGGCACGTAAGCCGTCGAAGCCGCGCTCGGCCTCGACGGCCGTCTCGTACGCGGCCGCGGTGACCGCCACGACCCGGCCGTTGGGAGCCTTGAGCTGCCAGCGGTACCGCCCGTCCGGTGCCCGTTCGACCCGGAATCCCCCTCGACCTGCCCCTGCTGCGGTGTGACCGCGGCTCGACGCGTCCACTGCTCCCCCAGTCCGGTTCTCTCCGAGACGGGAGTAAAGCTATGTGTGCACACAAGCACGCCGGAAGGGAAGGAAATACACAACTTGCTCCGTTGGCCGGGAAGTTCTCCCTCGTTAAACTTTCACCGAGTGCACACCGACTGCTCTCCTGGCCCCCTCGCCGGGTGCTCTTTACCGGCACAGACCGTTCGATAACGTGCGAGATCTCGACGGACCGGAACTCACCGCATGAGACGTCAGAGCCGGGCCGTCCAGCGGACCATCGTCCCCTTCCCGTACGGGCCGGGCTCGTGCCAGGCGTCCCCGCCGAGCGCCTCGGCCCGCCGGGTCAGGTTGCGCAGGCCGCTGCGGCGGCCGCCGGCCGGGATGCCGACGCCGTCGTCCGTCACGGTGAGCAGCACCCCGGGGCGCCCGGCCCGGTCGAGCGACTCCGGGTCACCGCTCACCGGGTGGCCCTCGTCGTCCAGGTGCACGGTCGCGTCGATCTCCACGCCGACCCGCGAGGCCCGCGCGTGTCGCGCCGTGTTGGAGAGCATCTCCCGCAGTGCGGCGAGGAGTTGACGGCCGGTCTTCTCGCCGACCAGGCTCTCCACCGGGCCCATGAAGGTCACCGAGGGCTTGAAGCCGAGCGCCGCCGCGGCCTGGCTGCCCTCCCGCAGCACCCTCGTCCGCAGAGTGTCCGGCGCGTCGCCGTGGTTGTCGTGCTGGAGCGCGTAGATGGTGGTGCGGACCTCCTGGATGGTGGCGTCCAGCTCGTCCACCGCCTTGCCGATGCCGACCTTGACCTCGGGCACCACCGAGCGCCGGGCGGCGCTCTCCAGCATCATCCCGGTGGCGAACAGCCGCTGGATCACCAGGTCGTGGAGGTCCCGGGCGATCCGGTCCCGGTCCTGGAAGACGGCCAGCCGCTGCTGGTCCCGCTGGCCCTCGGCGAGCCGCAGGGCGAGCGCGGCCTGCGAGGCGAAGGTCTCGGCGAGCTGCTTCTCCGCGTCGGTGAACGGCACCGCGCCGCGCGAGCGCCAGACGCTGAGCCCGCCCAGCACCCGCCCGGCGGCGACCATCGGCACCGCCATCGACGGGCCGAAGCTGCGGGCCAGGCGGATCACCACGGTCGGGTCGCTGGACATGTCGTCGAGGTAGACGCTGTCGCCCTGCAGCAGCCGGGAGGCGAAGCTCTCCTTCGGCAGCAGCTCGCCCTGGACGAACTCGGCCGCCTCGCCGGCGGCGTGGGCCACCCGCATCTGCCCGTCGCCCTCGCCGTCCACGGTCGGTAGCAGGATCATGCCGAGCGCCGCGTCCGCCAGCTCGCGCACCTGCTCGGCCGCGACGGTCAGCGCGGCCTCGGCCTCGTCGGTGGAGAGCAGGGCCGTGGTGACGGCCGCCGCACCGGCGATCCAGCGCTCGCGGCGCCGCCCCTCCTCGTAGAGCCGGGAGTTCTCGATCGCGACGCCGGCCGCCGCGGCGAGCGCGTGCACCACCTGCTCGTCCTCGGGGGTGAAGGCGCCGCCGCCCTGCTTCTCGGTGAGGTAGAGGTTGCCGAAGACCTCGTCGCGGATCCGGATCGGCTCGCCCAGGAAGGTCTTCATCGCCGGGTGGTCGGGCGGGAACCCGGAGGAGCGCGGGTCGGCGGCGAGGTCGGTGAGGCGCAGCGGCTCGGGCCGGTCGATCAGGGCGCCGAGGATGCCCCGGCCGGCCGGCAGCTCGCCGATCGCGGCGGCGGTCTCGTCGTCCACCCCGACGTGGATGAAGTCCGCCAGGCCGTGGCCGCCCGGCGCGATCACGCCGAGCGCGGCGTACCGGGCGTCCACCAGCTCCGCGGCGCCGGTGGCGATCCGGTGCAGCGTCGCGTGCAGGTCCAGCCCGGAGCCGACCGAGACGACGGCCTCCAGCAGCCGCTGCATCCGGTCGGTGACGGCGGCCGCGGACTGCAGCCGTTCCGCCACTTCGGTGACCAGCGTGTCCAGCCCGAGCGAGGAGATCTCGGGCACCCGGTGGGGTGCCGGGTCGGGAGCGGCGGCGGGCGGCAGGTCTGGCGTGGGGTCCATGGTGACGAGCGTAGTTTGTACGGTTTTCAGCCGAAGGACGACGCGACCACCGGAGCGCCTTGCGCACCGGGCCCCGCGACCCCGTCCACCGTCCCCGGCCCGTCCGCGACCAGCCCGTCCGCCTCCCGCTCGCGCTCCCACATCGCCCGCAGCCGGCCCTCCGGCTCCCCGACCAGGGCCGACCAGCTGCCGCGTTCGACCACCCGGCCGCCGTCCAGCACGAGCACCTCGTCGACGGTGGAGTCGTCGAGGCCGGCCAGCCGGTGGGTGATCAGCACGGTGGTCCGGCCGGCCGTGGCGGCGAGCAGGTCGGCGGTGAGCGCGTCCGCGGTGGGCAGGTCGAGGTGCTCCGCGGGCTCGTCCAGGACGAGCACCGGGAAGTCGGCCAGCAGCGCGCGGGCGAGCGCGAGCCGCTGGCGCTGGCCGCCGGAGAGCCGGGCGCCGTGCTCGCCGACCATGGTGTCGAGGCCGGCCGGGAGGGTGTCCGTCCAGTCCAGCAGCCGGGCGGCGGCGAGCGCGGCGCGCAGCTCGTCCTCGGTGGCGGTGGGCCGGGCCAGCCGCAGGTTCTCCCGCAGCGAGCTGTCGAAGACGTACGCGTCCTGGGCGCAGAGCCCGATCACCCGGCGGACGTCGTCCCCGGCCACCGCGCGGCTGTCCACAGCCTGTGGACGGCCGGCGGCGAGCGTGACCCGGCCCGCCGTCGGCTCCAGGAACCGCAGCAGCGCCTGGGCGAGCGTGGTCTTGCCGGAGCCGGACGGGCCGACCACGGCGATCCGGCGGCCGGCCGTGAGGTCGAGGTCGAGCCCGACCAGCGCGTCCACGGCCTGCCCCGGGTGGCGGGCGGTCAGCCCGCGGACGGCGATCGGCAGCGGCTGCTCCGGCAGGGCCGCCGGGGCGGCCGGCTCGGCGACCGGGGCGGCCGCGTCCAGCACCTCGGCCAGCCGCGCCGAGGCGGCCCGGCTGCGCTGGCGGGCCTGGACGGCGAGCGGCATCCCGGTGACGGCCTCGAAGGCGGCCAGCGGGGTGAGCACCACCACCGCGAGACAGACCGGCGCCAGCGCGCCGCCCTGCACGCCCCGGATGCCGACGGCCGCGGCGGCGGCCACCGTCAGCCCGGTGAGCAGCGCGATCAGCCCGGTGCCGAGCGCCGTGGTGGCGGCCGAACGGGCGGCCAGCCCGGTCAGCGCGGCGTCGGCGGAGCGGACGGCGGCCAGCCGGCCGGGGAGCGCCCCGGCCACGGTGAGCTCGGCCGTCCCGGTCAGGGTGTCGACGACGGCGGTGGCCAGCCGGCCGCGGGCCGGGGCCTGCCGCCGCTCGGCGCCGGCCGACCAGCGGGCGGCCAGCGCGGGCACCACCGCCCCGGCCAGCAGCAGCCCCAGCCCGAGGACCAGACCGGCCGAGGGCAGGAAGGCGGCCATCGCCCCCGTCGCGGCCAGCGACACCAGGGCCGCCACCGCCGCCGGCAGCCGCCAGCGCAGGTAGTGGTCCTGGACGGCGTCGACGTCGGCGACCAGCCGGGAGAGCAGGTCCCCGCGCCGGAAGGCCGGCAGCCCGGCCGGGGCGAGCGCGGTCAGCCGGCGGTACACGGCGGCCCGCAGCGTGCCGAGGGTGCGCAGCACCGCGTCGTGCGAGACCAGCCGCTCGGCGTAGCGGAACACGCTCCGCCCGATGCCGAAGGCCCGCACCGAGGTGACGGCCATCATCAGGTAGAGCACCGGCGGCATCTCGGAGGCGTAGGAGATGAGGTAGCCCGAGGTGGCCATCAGCGCGACGGCGCAGCCGAGCGCGAGCGCGCCGAGCAGGACGGAGAGCGCGAGCCGGGGCTGCGCGGTGGCCGCCCCGACGGGCTCCGCCGGCGGGGCGTCGGCGGCCGGCACCGGCCGGCCGCTGTGCGCGGGCCGCGGCGGCGCTGCGGCGGCCGCGGCCGCGGGCACCGGGGCGCCCTCCAGCCGGAGCACCCGGTCCGCCACCGCCAGCAGCGCCGGCCGGTGCGCGACCACCAGCACGGTGCGCGCCGGATCGGCCGCCAGCACCCGGACGGCGTCCACCACGGCCGCCTCCGACGCGCCGTCCAGGTGGGCGGTCGGCTCGTCCAGCAGCACCAGCGGCCGGTCGTCGGCGAGCAGCACCCGGGCGAGCGCCAGCCGCTGCCGCTGGCCCGCCGACAGCCCGGAGCCGTCCTCGCCCAGGGCGGTGTCGAGGCCCTGCGGCAGCTGCCGCACGAAGTCCAGCGCGTGCGCGGACCGCAGCGCCGTCCACAGCTCGTCCTCGCCGGCGTCGGGCCGGTAGAGCCGCAGGTTGTCGGCGACGGTGCCGGCGAACAGGTGCGGGTGCTGCGGCACCCAGGCGATCTGCCGGCGCCAGCTCGCCGGCTCCAGCTCGGCGAGGTCGTGCGTCCGCCCGTCGGCGGCGGTGATCCGGACGCCGCCCGCGTCCGGCGCGGTGAGGCCGAGCAGGACGGCGAGCAGGGTGGACTTGCCGGCCCCGCTCGGGCCGGTGAGCGCGGTGGTGGTGCCCGGACGCAGGGTCAGCGCGGCGCCGTCCAGCGCGGGCGAGGGCCGGCCGGGGAGCCGCACGGTGAGGCCCGCGGCGTCGACGACGGCGCCGGCGAGGGCGGGGGCCGGGAGCGTCCCGGCCGGCGGCAGCGGGGTCTCCAGCACCCGGAAGAGCTCGTCGGCCGCGGTCAGCCCCTCCACGCTGGAGTGGTAGAGCGCGCCGACCTGGCGGATCGGGAAGTACACCTCGGGCGCCAGGATCAGGATCAGCAGCCCGGTCTCCAGGTCGAGCGTGCCGTCCACCAGCCGGAAGCCGATCGAGACCGCGACCAGCGCGACCGACAGGGTGGAGAGCAGCTCCAGCGCGAACGAGGAGATGAAGGCGATCCGCAGGGTGCGCAGGGTGGCGCGGCGGTACTCGGCGGTGATCCGGGCGATGCCGGCGGCCTGGGCGCGGGCCCGGCCGAACACCTTGAGCGTGGGCAGGCCGGCGACCACGTCCAGGAAGTGGTGCGAGAGCCGGGAGAGGGTCTCCCACTGCCGGTCCATCCGGCTCTGGGTGGCCATCCCGATCAGCACCATGAAGAGCGGGATCAGCGGCAGCGTCCCGGCGATGATCGCGGCCGAGGTGAAGTCGGCGCCGACGACCCGCAGCAGCACGATCACCGGGACGACCACGGCGAGCGCCAGCTGCGGCAGGTAGCGGGCGAAGTAGTCGTCGAGCGCGTCGACGCCGCGGGTGGCGAGGGTGGTGAGTTCGCCGGTGCGCCGGCCCGCCAGGTAGGCCGGGCCGAGCGCGGTGGCGTGGTCCAGCAGCCGGCGCCGCAGGGTGGACTTCACCCGGGCGACGGAGCGGTGCGCGGTGAGCTCGGTGAGCCAGCCGACCAGCCCGCGGCCGACCGCCGTCAGCGCCAGCCACACCAGCGGCGTGGTCAGCTCGCCGAGGCCGGCGCGCTGCTGGAAGGCGCGGACGACGATCTCCGCGATCAGGCTCGCCTGGGCGACCACCAGGGCCGCCCCCGCCCCGCCGAGGAGGACCGAGCCGGCGAGGAAGGCGCGGGTGGTGCGGGCGTACCCGAGCAGCCGGGGGTCGACGGGCTTCACGGCTCAGCCCTGGTCGAGCGCGGCGGCCGGGTCGTGCCCGGGGATGTGCTGGACGCCGATCCGCTTGCGGAACACCCAGTACGTCCAGCCCTGGTAGAGCAGCACGAGCGGGGTGAAGACCGCCGCGACGATCGTCATCAGCTTCAGCGTGTAGGGCGAGGAGGCGGCGTTGGAGACGGTCAGGCTCCAGTCCGGGTTCAGGGTGGAGGGCATCACGTCCGGGAAGAGCGCGAGGAAGAGCATCGCGACCGCGGCCACGATGGTCGCCCCGGAGAGGACGAACGCCCAGCCCTCGCGGGCCAGCTGGTTGGCCGCCAGGGCGCCGACCAGCGCCAGCACCGCGACGACCAGTGCCACGAGGCTCCAGCCGTTGCCGTTGTCGGCCTGGGTCCAGACCAGGAAGACCAGCGCCAGCACCGCCGCCGCCAGGCCGAGCCGGAGCGCCATGGCCCGGGCCCGGTCGCGGATCTCCCCGACCGTCTTGAGCGCGGCGAACACCGCGCCGTGGAAGGTGAAGAGGGTGAGGGTGACCAGGCCGCCGAGGACGGCGTACGGGTTGAGCAGGTCCCAGAAGGTGCCGACGTAGTTCTTCTGCGCGTCGATGTCGACCCCGCGCACGATGTTGGCGAAGGCCACGCCCCAGAGGAAGGCCGGGATCAGCGACGTCCAGAAGATCGCCTCCTCCCAGTTCCGCTGCCAGCGCGGCTCCGAGCGCTTGGCCCGGTACTCGAAGGCGACCCCGCGCACGATCAGGCAGACCAGGATCATCAGCAGCGGGATGTAGAAGCCGCTGAACAGCGTCGCGTACCAGTCCGGGAAGGCCGCGAAGGTCGCGCCGCCGGCGGTGAGCAGCCAGACCTCGTTGCCGTCCCAGACCGGGCCGATGGTGTTGATCAGCACCCGCCGCTCGGCGGTGGAGCGGGCCAGCGGCTTGGTGAGGATGCCGATGCCGAAGTCGAAGCCCTCAAGGAAGAAGTAGCCGATCCACAGGACGGCGATCAGGACGAACCAGACGTCGTGGAGTTGCATGTCGGATCCTCAGTAGTCCTCGGTAGTCCGCGGTGGGGCTCGACGAGCCCGGTGGGCTCGGTCAGGGGGCCGGGGGGCGGGGGGGGCTCAGTAGGCGAAGGCGAGGGGCTTGTCGGCGTCCTCGTCCGAGGACGGGCCGCGCAGCGTCGGGTCCTCGGTGGGCGGCCGCTCGGAGGTGACCGGCCCGGCCTTGGCGTACTTGACCAGCAGCCGCACCTCGATGACGGCGAGGACCGCGTACAGCAGGGTGAAGGTGGTCAGGGCGCCGATCTGGGTGCCGATGCCGACGTTCGGCGACACCGCGCTCGCGGTGGTCATCAGCCCGAACACGGCCCACGGCTGACGGCCCATCTCGGTGAAGATCCAGCCGAAGCTGTTGGCGATCAGCGGGAAGCCCATGGTGAGGATGCCGATCCGCCAGCTCCACTTGGTGAGGAACGGGCCGAGCTCGCGCTTCGGGGTCAGCATCAGCCTGGGCACCTCGGTGTCGCCGGTGCGGAACTCCGGTGCCAGCAGCCACTTCCTCCGGGTGGTCCAGAGCCCGACCACCCCGGCCACGAAGGAGGTCATCCCGAAACCGATCATGAGGCGGAAGCCCCAGTAGGTGACGAAGATGCTCGGGATGTAGTCCTTCGGGTCGCCGCCGTACTTGGCGGCCTCGGCGTTGGCGGTGTCGTTGATGCCGGGCACCGAGGAGCTGAAGTCGCTGTTGGCGAGGAAGGACAGTATCCCGGGGATCTCCAGCTCCACCGAGTTGTGGCCCTTGCCGACGTCGCCGACCGCGAAGACCGAGAACGGCGCCGGCGCCTGGCTGTCCCAGAGCGCCTCGGCGGCGGCCATCTTCATCGGCTGCTGGCGGAACATCACCTTGGCGAGCGAGTCGCCGCTGAGCGCGGTGCCGAGGCCGAAGACCACGGCGAGCACCAGGCCGAGCCGCAGCGAGGTCCGCATCACGGCGACCCGCTTGGGGTCGGCGGCCTCCGGCCGGCGCTTGGCCTTCCAGAGGTGGAAGGAGGCGATGCCGACCATGAAGGCCGCGCCGGTGAGGAAGGCGGCGGTCAGGGTGTGCAGGACGACGGTGACGGTGGTGTCCTGGAAGAGCACCCGCGCGATGTCGGTGAGCTGCGCCTTCCCGGTGGCCGGGTCGATGGAGTAGCCGACGGGGTGCTGCATCCAGGAGTTGGCCGCCAGGATGAAGTAGGCGGAGAGCACGGTGCCGAGCGACACCATCCACATGCAGGCGCAGTGCAGCTTCCTCGGCAGCTTGTCCCAGCCGAAGATCCAGAGCCCGATGAAGGTCGACTCGAAGAAGAAGGCGATCAGCGCCTCCATCGCGAGCGGGGCCCCGAAGACGTCGCCGACGAACCGGGAGTAGTCGGACCAGTTCATCCCGAACTGGAACTCCTGGACGATGCCGGTGACCACGCCCATCGCGATGTTGATCAGGAAGAGCTTCCCCCAGAACTTCGTGGCGTGGAAGTACTTCTCCTTGTCCGTCCGCACCCAGGCGGTCTCCAGCCCGGCCACGATGGCGGCCAGGCTGATGGTGAGCGGTACGAAGAGGAAGTGGTAGACGGTGGTGATGCCGAATTGCCATCGCGCGATGGTTTCGTGAGCGATTGCCAGTTCCACGTCGCCCTCTCTCCGACCCGACCCCAAAGGGTCACTTTCCGGACAAACTTCATCTATAGCTGTAGACCGCTGCACAACCGCGCAAGCTTGTCCGCTTGTGAACGTGAACACGTTCACAAGGGCCAGTATCCATCATGCTTACGAGTGAATTGCAGGCGGGGTGGGATTGATCGGCGATGCCGTGCGCACAGTCTGCGCACCGGCCCTGGCCTGCCACAACGAGCGCCCGGGCGACTGGCGGAACGATCTTGGACGATCCGGCGCTTGACAGCCGCCGGACCGTCCGGTGCGCGGTCGGGCCCCGGCCGAGTGGCTCGGCCGGGGCCCGGGCTCCGATGCCTAGTGGCTGCCGTAGGGGCGGGTGATGATCTCCATGCCGTGGCCGGCCGGGTCGAAGAAGTACAGACCCCGGCCGCCGTGGTGGTGGTTGATCTCGCCGGGCAGCTTCAACTGCGGGTCGGCGTAGTAACCGATGCCGTCCGCCTCGATCCGGGCGAAGGCGGCGTCGAACTCCTCGTCCGAGACGAGGAAGGCGTAGTGCTGCGGGACGACCGCCTCCGCCGGGACGGACACGAAGTCGAGGGTCACTCCGTTGTCCGTGGCCACCGGGACGAAGGGGCCCCAGGCCGTCCCGACCTCAAGGCCGAGGAGGGCCGCCAGGAAGGCGGCGGATTCCCGGTTGTCCCGGGCTTGCACGATGGTGTGGTTGAACTGGACTGCCATGGTTCGAATGCCTCCGTAAGGCACTCACGGGCTACCTCCATGCCTCACCCGGACGGTGACCGACACGCGATGCCGTACCGGGAATCCTAGATCGGGAGCCCATCGGGCGGCCAGCCCCCGGGGATCAACCCGCGCCCCGGCGAACGGGATCCGGGCCCGGTACGGGTGGTCACGCCCGGGCCCGGGCCGCCAGCTCCGCGAGGTCCTCGGCGCCCAGCCGCAGCGAGGCGGCGGCGACGTTCTCCTCCAGGTGGACCGGCGAGGAGGTGCCCGGGATGGCCAGGACCGCCGGGGAGACGGCCAGCAGCCAGGCCGCCATCACCTGCGCCGGGGTGGCACCGTGGCGTTCGGCCACCCGCCGGATCGCCGGGTCGGCGGGCACCCCCGAGCCGCCGAGCGGGAAGAACGGGACGAAGGCGATGCCCCGGGCGGTGCAGTCCGCCAGCAGCGCCGCGTCCTGCGCCGAGTGCTCCAGCACGCTGAACCGGTTCTGCACGGCGGTCACCGGCGCGATCGCCTCGGCCTCGGCGAGCTGGGCCGCGTCGACGTTGCTGACCCCGAGGTGGCGGATCAGCCCCTCCTCGCGCAGCTCGGCCAGGACGGCGAAGCCCTCGCCGACGGACTCCTGACTGGGCATCCGCCGCAGGTAGACCAGGTCCAGGCGGTCCACCCCGAGTTCGCGCAGGTTGCGGTGGACGGCCGCGCGCAGCTCCGCCGGGCCGGCCGGCTCCTGCCAGCTGCCGTCGGGGTCGCGGCCGGGCCCGACCTTGGTGGCGATCACCAGGCCGTCGCGGTACGGGTGCAGGGCCTCGCGGATCAGGCCGTTCGCGGAGACGTCCTCGTGGAAGTAGAACCAGGCGGTGTCGATGTGGTCGACACCGAGCTCGACCGCCCGGCGCAGCACCGCGAGGCTCTGCACGGGGTCGCAGGCCGGGCCGTCCCAGTCGCGGGCGGGCAGCTTCATCGCACCGAAGCCCATCCGGGAGACCGGCAGGTCGCCGCCGAGCAGGAGGGAACCGGCGGCGGAGGCGTGGACGGAGGCGGGGGCGGCGGGAGAGGTGATCGTCATGTCCGTAAGCCTCGGCCCCGCTCGCCCGGCGTCCGACCGATCTGGCAGGTTACTGCCATGACCACCGACCCGATCATCACCCTGCACGGCGAGCAGGAGCTCGTCCGGCGGGCCGGCCACCTCTTCGTCGCGTCGCGTGAGGAGTTCCTGGTCGCCGCCACCGATCTGCTGACCTGGTCCACCGGCGTCAACGCCGCCTTCGCCCAGGGCAAGCGGCCGCACCTCGTCCCCGGCCTCACCATGCGCAAGCTCTACACCCGGCGGGCGCTGGCGGACCCGGAGTCCGAGCGGCGGCTGCTGCGGATCGCCGCCTCCGGCATCGAGGTCCGGATCAGCGACGGACCGCTGGCGCGGGAGGCGATCATCATCGACCGGCGCACCGCGATCCTGGCCGGTGCCCCGGTGCGCGGCGTGCGGACGTACACCGTGGTGCGGTCGCCGGAGGTGGTCGCCGGCGTGCGCTCGCTGTTCCGCGCCGCCTGGGAGAGCGCCACCGACCTCGCCGAGTGCACCACCCCGCCGCACCTCAGCGACCAGGCCCGGCAGATCCTCCGCTCGCTCGCCGCGGGCCACACCGACGAGACCGGGGCCCGCGTGCTCGGCCTCTCCCTGCGCACCTACCGGCGCCGGGTCGCCGACCTGCTGACCACCCTCGGCGCCGGCTCCCGCTTCCAGGCCGGCCTGCTGGCCCAGGGCCTGCTGGACGAGGGAGCCGCCCCCGCCGCCCACCGGTGACGCCCGGGGGCCTCAGCGCTGGTGGGGGAGCTCCACCCGGAAGGTGGCGCCGGTGCCGGGGGCGGTGTGGAGGGTGAGGGCCCCGCCGTGGGCGTGGGTGAGCGCGGTGGCGATGGCGAGGCCGAGGCCGGCGCCGCCGCCGTCGTGGCGGCTGCGGGAGGCGTCCACGCGGTAGAAGCGGTGGAAGACCCGGACGGCCTGCTCCTCGGTGAGGCCGGGGCCGGAGTCGGCGACTTCGAGCAGGCACAGGCCCTGGGCGGTGCCGACGCCGATCCGGACCGGGGTGCCGGGCGGGGTGTGCTTGACGGCGTTGCCGACCAGATTGGTGACCACCTGGCGCAGCCGCGCCTCGTCGCCGAGCACGGGCGCGGGGCCCGGGGCGCCGGTGCCGGACGGGCCGGTGAGGGCGACCGGGCGGGACGGGTCGAGGGCGGTGAGGTCGTGCAGCGCGTCCGCGGCGAGGGTGCGCAGGTCCATCGGCGCGAGGTCGAGCGGGCGCTCCTCGTCGAGCCGGGCGAGCACCAGCAGGTCCTCGACCAGGGTGCCCATCCGGACGGCCTCGCTCTCGATCCGGGACATCGTCCGCTTGACGTCCGCCTCGGTGGGCAGCGCCCCCATCCGGTACAGCTCGGCGAAGCCCCGGATCCCGGCCAGCGGGGTGCGCAGCTCGTGCGAGGCGTCGGCGACGAACCGCCGCATCCGCGCCTCGGACTCGGCCCGGGCGGCGAAGGCGGCCTCGATCTGGGTGAGCATCGCGTTGAGCGCGGCGGAGAGCCGGCCGACCTCGGTGCGCGTGGAGAGCTCGGGCATCCGGTGCGACAGCTCGCCGGAGGCGATCCGCTCGGCGCCCTCCTCGATCCGGCGCAGCGGCCGCAGCCCGGCCCGGACGGCGAAGAAACCGAGGGCCGCGATCAGCACCAGCACCGCGCCGCCGATCGCCAGGAACGAGGTGCGCAGCCGCCCGACGGTGGCGTCGATGTCCTCGCGGGAGACGGCGACCATCAGGTAGGCGGGGGTGGGGGTCGGCACGGCGAAGGCGCTGGCCGGGGCGGGCGGCCGCTGGAGCGGCAGGACGAGGGTGCGCCAGCTGCGCTGACCGCGCTGGTCGGGCAGGTCGAACGGAGTGTCCGGGGCGGCGGCGGCCGGGTCGAGACCGGCCAGCTGCGGCGCCGGGTCGTTCTCGGAGACCGGCTGGCGGACGACCTGCTGGACCTTGCCGTCCGCCGAGAGGTACTGGACCAGGTACTGGCTGGGCAGCGCCGCCAGGTAGTTGGGGGTGCCCCGCTTGCCGCTGACCGACGGCTGCTTGTAGTCCGGCCAGGTCACCCGGCCCGGCACGCGGTGCGAGAGCGGCTCGGCGAAGCGCTGCAGCTGGTCGTCGAGCCGCTGCACCAGCTGCACCCGGACGGTGCCGAGCACCACGGCGTCACTGACCGCGAGCCCGGTGGTGACCAGTGCGAGGACGAGGACGAGCAGCCGGACGCGCAGCGAGAACCGGGGGAACACGGGGGGCGGTCAGTTCTGCGGCGGTCGGCGCAGGGCGTAGCCGATGCCGCGGACGGTGTGGATCAGCTTGGGGCCGTGCGCGGGGCCGGAGTCGAGCTTGCGGCGCAGGTAGGAGATGTAGGACTCGACGATGGAGAGGTCGCCGCCGAAGTCGTAGGCCCAGACGTGGTCGAGGATCTGCGCCTTGGAGACCACCCGGCCGACGTTGGCCATCAGGTAGTGCAGCAGCTTGAACTCGGTCGGCGAGAGCGCGACCGGGGTGCCGCCGCGGGTGACCTCGTGGGCGATCGGGTCGAGGGTGAGGTCGGCGACGAGCAGCCGGCCATCCTCGGCGGGGCCGCCGGCCCGGCGCAGGATCGCCCGGATCCGGGCGATCAGCTCCTCCAGGCTGAACGGCTTGGTGACGTAGTCGTCCGCGCCGGCGGCCAGGCCCTGGACCTTGTCGCCGACGCCGTCCTTCGCGGTCAGGAAGAGCACCGGCAGGTGGTCGCCGGGGTGGCCGTGGGCGGGTCCGGCGATCTGGCCCCGGCTGGTCTGCTCGCGCAGCCGCTCGACCACCGTGAAGCCGTCGAGGTCGGGGAGCATCACATCGAGGACGACGAGGTCCGGTCGCTCGGCGGCGATCAGTTCGAGCGCCTCGGTGCCGCTGGCGGCGGAGGCGACCCGGAAGCCGGAGAAGCGCAGGGAGGCGGAGAGCAGCTCCCGGATGTTGGGTTCGTCGTCGACGACGAGGAGGAACGCCTCGCCCGGGCCGCCGGCCACGGCGGAGCTGCCAGGTGTGGACACAGTGCCTTGCACGGGGGTTCCGCCTCCCGGTCGGACGATGGCGTTCAGCTGAGGCTAGCCCGGGGAGGCTAAGCGCCATCGATGAATGTTGGATTAACACCTTATCGGGCGGATTTAGGCGAACGAGCCCGCACGGTCGGGCTGGATGGTGTGCGCACGGGCCGCCGGACTGCGGTGCGACCGGCACCGGGCCCGGCCCGGGCCGGGGCGCGCACAGCGTGCGACCAGGGTACGGACAGCGCGGCGCCCACGGAAGGGACGGCCCCGCGCTCCGGAGGCGGACAGCGCGGCGCCCACGGAAGGGACTGCCCCACGCCCCGGAGGCGGACAGCACGGCGCCCACGGTAGGGACGGCCCCGCGGCCCGGAGGCGGACAGCGCGCGGCCCGGCCGCCGGAGGAGGTTTCGGCCGGGCCGCACGGACGTCCGGAGCTGCGGGGTCAGCCGCCGGACGGGCTCTGGGTGCCCCGGGCACCGCCGGGCGCACCGCCGCCGCCGAAGCCGCCCGCGCCGCCGGCCCCGAAACCGGTGCCGCCCTCGACGAGCTGGGTGGCGGCGTAACCGCCGTCGGCGGCCGGGGTGCCGACCACGGTCACGCTCTGGCCGGGCTGCAGGTCGGTGACCTTGCCCTCCTTGTTGAGCTGGACCTTGGTGGCGTCGCCGGTGGTCACCTTGACGGTGTTCCCGTTGGCGTCGGTCAGGTAGACGGTGGTCCCGTCGACGGCCTTCACGGTGCCCCGGGTGAAGCCGCCCTGGCCCCCCTGGCCGGTGCCCTGACCGCCCTGGCCGGCCCCGCCCGCGCCCTGGCCGCCCCGGCGGGTGCCGTTCTGCCCGCCGCCGAAGCCGGTGGCCCCGGCCCGGGGCTGCTGCCCGGCGGCGGTCGTCTTCCCGGACCCGTTGGAACCGTGGTCCTGCTGGAACCAGACGCCGCCGGCGAAGGCCGCCGTGGCGATCACGGCGCCGGCCAGCACCAGGGTCGGCCACGGCAGCCGGCGGCGCGGCGGCGCGGCCAGCTCGGCGGTGACGTCCCGGGCGTCCGGTGCGGTGGAGAGCAGGACGACCTGCTCGGCCGGGGTGCGCGGCTCGATCTCGTTGCTCATGGTCTGCGGGTCCTTGGTCACTCGTGGCGGAGGGCGTCGATCGGGCGCAGCGAGGCGGCCCGGTTGGCGGGGTAGCTGCCGAAGAACAGGCCGATGGCGACGGCGATGCCGAACGCGCCGAGCACCGACTCGGGGATCACCACCGGCTTGATGCCGACGACGGAGAAGTGCGACCCGGCGAGGCCGGCCAGCACTCCGAGCCCCGCCCCGATCACCGACAGCAGGGTGGACTCGACGAGGAACTGCCCGAGGACAGCCCCGCGCGGAGCGCCGAGCGCCTTGCGGATGCCGATCTCCCTGGTCCGCTCGGTGACGGTGACCAGCATGATGTTGGTGATGCCGATCCCGCCGACCAGCAGCGAGATCGCGGCCACCGCGCCGAGCAGCACGGTGAAGGTCTTGGTGGTCGACTCCCGGGCCGTGAGCAGCGAGGCCTGGTTGCCGATCCGGAAGTCCGCCTTGCTCGGGTCGGCGATCGCGTGGGTGCCGAGCAGCACCCGGGTGACCTCGGCCTGCGCGGCGGTGGTGGTCTCGGCCGAGGTGGCCTGCACCAGGATCTGGCTGACCGGGCCGAAGCCGGTGAAGGCGTTCTGCACGGTCGGCAGCGGCGCGATCACCACGTCGTCCGGGTCGGTGAAGCCGGTGCCGCCCTTGGCCTGGAGCACGCCCACCACGGTCAGCGGGGTGCCGCCGACGGTGATCGCCCTGCCGACCGGGTCGGTGGTGGCGAACAGCTGCTTGGCGGTGGTGGCGCCGAGCACCGCGACCTTGCGGGAGCCGAGCACGTCGTCGGCCGTGAAGTACTCGCCCCGGCCGATCTTCAGATTGGCGGTCTCGAAGTACGCCGGGTAGGTGCCGACGATCGAGCCGGGGCTGTACGAGATGTCCCCGTACAACGCGGTGCCGCTGGTGGTGACCACCGGCGCGACGGACTTGATCGAGGTCGCCTCCGTGTCGCTCGCCAGCGCCTTGGCGTCGGCGACCGTGAGCTTCTTCGCGGTGGAGGCGGTGCGCGAGCCGCCGAAGGACGAACCGGCGGTGACGGTGAGCGAGTTGGTGCCGAGCGAGGTGATCGACTCCTTGACCGCCACCGAGGAGCCGTTGCCGACCGCGAGCAGCAGGATCACCGAGGCGACACCGATCAGCACGCCCAGCATGGTCAGGGCCGAGCGCACCTTGTTGGCGGCCAGGCCGCCGACGGCGAAGCGGAGCATCTGCCAGAGCATCATGCGAGCACCCCCTGGAGGCCGGCGGAGGGCAGCAGCGCGGGCGGCGGCCCGTCCACCGGGGCCTGCCGGAGGTCGCTGATGATCGCGCCGTCGACCAGCCGGATCACCCGCTTGGCGTGCAGCGCGACCTCGTCCTCGTGGGTGATCAGGACCACCGTGCGGCCGGTCGCGTTGAGGCCGTCGATCAGGGCCAGCACCTCGTCGGTGGAGCGGCTGTCCAGGTTGCCGGTGGGCTCGTCGGCGAGCAGCATCGCGGGCGCGGTGACCAGCGCCCGGGCCACCGCGACGCGCTGCTGCTGGCCGCCGGAGAGCTCGTTGGGCCGGTGCCCGGAGCGCTCGGCGAGGCCGACCAGGGAGAGCGCGGCCAGTGCCCGGCGGCGCCGCTCCGCACTGCGCACGCCCGCGTAGGCGAGCGGCAGCTCGACCTGGGCGAGCGCGGTGGTGCGGGGGACGAGGTTGAAGGACTGGAAGATGAACCCGATCTTGCGGTTGCGGACCAGCGAGAGCTGCTGCTCGTCCAGGTGGCCGACGTCGATGCCGTCCAGCAGGTAGCGGCCGGCGGTCGGCACGTCCAGGCAGCCGAGGATGTTCATCAGGGTGGACTTGCCGGAGCCCGAACTGCCCATCACCGCCACGTAGTCGCCCTGGTCGATGTCCAGGGTGACGCCCAGCGGCTCGCCGGTGGCCGGGTCGGACGGGCCGCGCAGCGCGTGCACGGTGGCGTCGCCGTGGCCGTAGGACTTGGTGAGCCGGCGGATCTGGATGACCGGTGGTGGCGTCGCGCCCTGGGGGGCGGGGACGGTCCTGCGCGCCATCAGCGGTTCCCGCCCCGGCCGCCGCCGCCCGCACCGCCGGCGGCCGCGCCGACGCCTGCCACGCCGCCCGTACCCGCGCCGGCCCGGCCGCCCTGGCCCCCCTGGCCACCGTTCAGGCCGGGGAAGGAGCCGTTCGGGAAGCCGTTGGTGCCGCTGGTGGTGGCGAGTTCGACCTTGTCGCCCTCCTTCAGCCCGGAGACCACCTGCACGGTGGTGTCGCCCTCGACGCCCACCTCGACGGTCACCCGCTCGGCGGCGCCGTCCGGGTGCACCAGGGTCGCCGTCCGGCTCGCGCCGGTGCCGGCCAGGGCGGCGGTGGGCAGCGAGAGCGCGTTGTCGGCCTCGCCGGTGACCACCGAGACGGTCGCGCTGAGGCCGGTCCGCAGCTTGCTGGTGTCCCCGGTGATCTGCAGCGTCGCCGCGTACTGGACGGCGGCCGCGCCACCGCTGCCGCCACTGCTCACCGGCAGCGAACTGACGGACAGCACCGTGGCGTTGAGCTTGGTGTCGGACTGCGCGTTCAGTGCGACGGTGGCCGACTCGCCCTTCTTGAGCTTGAGCGAGTCCAGCTCGGAGAAGTTGGCGGTGACCTGCATCCCGGCCGGGTTGGTCAGCACGATGAAGCCGCTCGGAGCGCCCGAGCCGGTCGTGCTGCCGGTGGACTTCGCGGTGCCCGTACTGCCTCCGGCACTCCCGCCCATGGTGTCGCCGACCTTGCCGGCGATCGAGGCGACCGTGCCGTCCACCGAGGCGGTCAGCGTCGTCCCGGCCAGCGCGGCTTGGGCGTTGGCGAGGGTGGTCTGCGCGGTGGCGACCTGCTGCTGGGCCTGGGCGACGGCCGCCTCGTCCACCTTGGTGGTGGTGATGGTGGTGGTCTGCGGAGCCGGGACGGTGGCCTGGGGAGCGGGCGCACTGCTCGCGCCCGCTCCCCGCTCTCCGCCACCGGAGCCACCGGCGGAGCCGTTGGAGTTGCCGGATCCGCCGGAGTTGTTGGAGTTGTTGGAGCCGCTGCCCGCGTTGCCGCCCGAGCCGTTGCCCGAACTCCCGGGGATCTGCTGGGTGGTCGTGGTGGTGACCCCCGCCTGCGCCTTGGTGAGGTTGGCGTTCGCCGTGGTGAGCGCCGACTGCGCCGCGTCGACCTGCTGTTGGGCGGCCGTGGTGTCGACGGTGGCGAGCACCTGTCCCTTGGTCACGGCGTCGCCCACCGCGACCTTGACGGCGGTGAGCCGCCCACCGGTGGTGAAGTCCTGCCCCGCGTCGGTCGGTGAGGCGAGCGTGCCGGTTCCGGACACGGTGGCCAGGACCGTGCCCTTGGCCACGGTCGCGGTACGGACCTGCGTCTTGCCGGCCGTCTTCTCGGTACCGCTGTCCAGCGTCGTGTACGCCAGGGCCGCGGCGCCCACCAGGGCCACGCCGAGCGCGGAGTTCAGGAGGACGGCACCACGCCGTCGCGGAAGCACCTTCATGCCGAACAGCTTTCCGGGGCGCTCTTGCGACACCCTGGGCGCGAGCTGGGAGAAGGCTGACCGGCCGAATCCGGGCATTACGGCACGGTCCGCCCGGCCCGGGCCCTCGGCTTGGCCGCCGCCCGGTCGGCCGTTGGCCGAACTCCCAGGAGGTTCCCAGCCATCCCCAGCCATCCGGCAGCCCGGCCCGGGCGCGGGCGGGCGGCGGCCGTCACTCCTGCCCGCAGCGTTCACTCTTATCCATTGCAACGATCGAGCCGCCTGACGTTGCGTTGAATCCAGAGTCATTGCAACGATATTCGCCCTCCGAACTGCATGAACACCGATCTCATGCAACGAACCTGTTGCCAGACCTGCGAACGCAACGTAGCTTTTCCATCGTCAGAAACGACGAGCCGAAGGACAGCACGATGCAGAAGTTCGCCACCACCGCCCCGATCACCACCGTCCTCGACATCCCCGCCGGCCGCATCCGCCTCATCGCCGCCGACCGCACCGACACCACCGTCGAGGTCCTCCCCGCCGACGCCACCAAGAGCCGCGACCTCAAGGCCGCCGAGCAGATCACCGTCGAATACACCGACGGCGTCCTGCGGATCACGGCCGCACCCGCCAAGAACCGCATCCTCGGCAACTCCGGCGCCGTCGAGATCACCGTCCAACTGCCCGCCGGCTCCCACGTCCAGGCCAGCACCGCCGCCGCCGACCTCCGCGGCGTCGGCCGCCTCGGCGACGTCACCTTCGAAGGCGCCCAGGGCACCGTCAAGCTCGACGAGACCGCCGGCGCCCACCTCACCCTCCAGGCCGGCGACATCACCGTCGGCCGCCTCGCCGGCCCCGCCCTGCTCACCACCCAGCAGGGCGACCTCACCATCACCGAAGCCCTCCACGGCACCGCCGAACTGCGCACCGAGCACGGCGACATCACCATCACCACCGCCCGCGGCACCACCGCCACCCTCGACGCCGGCACCACCTACGGCCGCATCCACAACGCCCTCAAGAACACCGACGACACCACCACCCTCACCATCCACGCCACCACCGCCCACGGCAACATCACCGCCCGCAGCCTCTGAGCCGCGCCGACGGCCCGGAGCGGCCGCCGAGACCTCCGAGGTGCACGGCCGGCGCCTCCCCCGGCCGTGCACCTCGGACCCCCTCCCGATCCACCCCCGATCCACCCCCGATCCTGGAAGAAGGCACACCATGACCAGCAAGCAGTCCGCCTGGACCGGCACGGTGGAGATCGACGACACCGCCCTGGCCGTGACCGACACCGGCGGGGCCGGGCGTCCCGTGGTCTACCTCAACGGCTCCTACGCCGACCAGTCGCACTGGCGGCGCGTCATCACCGAGCTCGGCGCCGACCACCGGCACATCACCTATGACGAGCGCGCCCGCGGCAAGTCGAAGCGCGCCTCGGACTACTCGTTCGCGGCCTGCCTGCGCGACCTCGACGCCGTCCTCGCCGCCAGGGGCGTGGACCGGCCGATCCTGGTGGGCTGGTCCTACGGCGCCATGCTCGCCGTGCACTGGGCCGCCCGGAACCCGGACCGCGCCGCGGGGGTGGTGTCCGTGGACGGCGCCCTGCCGCACGAGTGGCTCGACGACGCCAACAAGGCGCAGATCCGCAAGCTGTTCCGCCGGCTGAGCCCGCTGTTCCCGATCGCCCGCCCGCTCGGCCTGGCCGCGCGGATGAGCGCCGCGCAGCACGCCGAGATCAACATCGAGGCCAACGAGCTCTGCGCACCCGCCGTCCTCGACCCGGTCTTCGAGCGGCTGACCGTGCCGACCCGGTACGTGCTCGCCACCGGCGGCAACCTGGGCGGCGACCCGAAGCTGATGGAAGAGATCCGCGCCAACTTGGACCCGGTGCTCGCCCGCCACCCGAACATCCGGGTCAGCGCGAAGGTCGCGAGCAACCACTCCAAGATCCTGCGCAACGACTACCGAGCCGTCGCCGATGCGGTCCGCGAGCTCGCCTGAGCCCGGACACGACGGTGGGCCTGCAAGCAGCGGGTTGAAGCGAGGGATTGGAGTGGGAAGTCGGCGGGTCCGACTTCCCACTCCTACCCAACACGTTCTCGGCACCCGTGCTGCGGGCCTCAGGCCGTGCGCGCCCGAAGTGCCGAACGCGCACATGCGGTGCGCACCCGCCCGGATTCCTGGAAGCTCCTCACTCCGGTGGCTGGGAGCGTGGGTCGGTAGCGGGGAACCGGCCGGGTGATCCCGCGCGAACGATCACGAGGACGGGAGTGGGGGCACCTGCGGGTCCACCGGGCGCTGGAACCCGTAGGCGCGCTCGACCTTGGCCACGTGGACCGCGAACGAGGCGTACCAGTGCTCGCGCCCGTGCGCACGGGTCAGCGCGTGCTCCGCGTGAGCTCGCCAGGCCGCGATCGACTCCTCGTCGCTCCAGTAGGACACCGTGATCCCCAGGCCGTCCGCGCCGCGCGCCGAATCGACGCCGAGGAAACCCGGCTGGTCGGCAGCCAGCTTCAGCATCTGATCGGCCCTGTCCCCATAGCCCTCGTCGCCAGGCGTCCGCACGGAGGTGAACACCACCGCGTAGTAGGGCGGGGCAGGCAGCGATGCGGGTGCGGGATCGGCCACGGAGGTCCTCCAACAAGGCAGCGACGGGGTGTCACCTCAAACGATCTCCCGTGCCCACCTGGACCCACAACCCGTTTGCCCGCTACCGACCCACGCTCCTGGCATCACTGGTGCAGGGGTATCGCCTCCTACGCACCACTCGACGCCATCGATCGCGATACGTTCGTGGTCCAGGGCGACCACTTCGCTGGGCTCACGGTGCCGAAGGACGAGTCCGCAGTGGAGATCCCTCAACATGTTCTGGAGGAGGCTGTCCGTGTTCTTGGATGGTGACCAGTGGCGCCTGCACTTCGACGGGTACCGGCGCGACGCGTTCCGGCTTGAGGCCCAACCCGCTTACACCATGCCGCGCGAGGCCGAGAACCTCGCACGGTTCCTACGCGGCGAGCCGAAGCCCGAGAGCCACAATGCGGCTTGGCATCAGCGGGTGAAGGGGTTCGTGTCGTCCGGCAGGACAATCGGGCGCGTCCGCGTGGTGCGCAGGCCACTGACCGACTACCAGCGGTACCAGTTCGCCTGGGGGATCCCGGGCAACATCGCGGCCGGTGAGGACATCCGGATCCTGGACGCCACCGAAGACAACTTTGGGATCCCTGACCAGGACTGGTGGATGTTCGACGAGACGTCGGTCGTCCACCTCAACTTCCGCCCGGACGGCACGCAGATCAACCGCGAGTTGGTCAACGAACGGGCGGACGAGTGCCAGGAGCTGAAGAGGCTCGCGATCGAGCGTTCGGTGCCCTTCTTCGAGTACCTGCACGACCACGGGTGACGAACCAACGTGGCGGCCCTCGCTCGGCTGAGCGAGGGCCGCCGGGTCGGTCTTGAAGCCTTGGAGGACCTTGGCGAACTCGATCGGGCCACAAGGGCAGTGCTGCGGTCGGAGTGGGAAGTCGGACCCGCCGACTTCCCAC